>NZ_JBEOVL010000019.1:0-146225 GCF_040295485.1 Streptomyces sp. NPDC002793
CACCCCCCAGGTCATGTCTTCGACAGGGGGACACAGTCATGCCGGGCCCGGAGGCCAGCGGTCCCATTGCAGGACCGCGAAAAAGATAACGGGGGTGAGCGGGCGGCCGCCGGAAGACATCGGCCGCCCGCTCACGTTCAGGTGGTGATCACGGCTTCGGGGTGGCGTGCGGGGTGCACGTCACATCGCGCCGGTCGGTCCTCCCGGTGAGCAGGTAGGTGTCCACCCGCTCGTTGACGCAGGGATTGACCAGGCCGGTGACACCGTGCGAACCGGCACCCTCCTCGGTGATGAGGCGGGAGCCCTTGAAGCGCTTGTGCAGCTCGACGGCGCCCTCGTACGGGGTGGCGGCGTCGCGCGTGGACTGCACGATCAGCACCGGCGGCAGACCCTTGCCCGTGCGGACGTCCAGGGGTGTCTGCTGCTTCGACGACCAGGTCGCGCAGGGCAGGTTCATCCAGGCGTTGGCCCAGGTCATGAACGGGTGGTCCTCGTGGAGCCTGGTGTTGTCACGGTCCCACTTCCTCCAACTGGTGGGCCATTCGGCGTCCGCGCACTCGACCGCCGTGTAGACGGCGTTGCTGTTCTCCGAGCTGATGTTGCCCGTGGTGTCCGACAGGTCGGGGGCAGCGGCGTCGATCAGCGCCTGGGTGTCACCAGCCAGATAGTCGCTCCAGACCCGGGCGGTGGGTGCCCAAGCGGAGTCGTAGTACGGCGCACCCTGGAAGAAGCCTATGAGTTCGGCCGGCCCGACGACGCCGCCGATCGGGCTCTTCTTGGCCGCCGCGCGCAGCGTCAGCCAGGCCTGCTCGACCTTCTCGGGCGTGTCACCGATGTGGTAGGCCGCGTCGTTCTCGGCGACCCACGCCTTCCAGTCGTCCCAGCGCGTCTGGAAGGCGATGTCCTGGTTGAGGTTGGCCTCGTACCAGATGTTGTCCTTCGCCGGGTTGACCACGCTGTCGACGACCATGCGGCGTACGTGCGCCGGGAAGAGCGTGCCGTAGACCGCGCCCAGGTAGGTGCCGTAGGAGACGCCCAGGAAGTTGAGCTTCTTCTCACCGAGCGCGGCGCGGATGACGTCCAGGTCCCGTGCGGTGTTCGGCGTGGTCATGTGCGGCAGCATCTCGCCGCTGCGCTCGGCGCAGCCGTCGGCGTACTCGGCCGCGAGCTTGCGCTGGGCACGCTTGTCGGCCTCGCTGTCCGGCACCGGGTCGGCCTTGGGTGCCTTCACGAACTCCTGCGGGTCGATGCAGGAGATCGGCGCCGAGTGGCCGACGCCGCGCGGGTCGAAGCCGACGAAGTCGTAGGCCTTCGCGGTCTTCGTCCAGAGCGGGTTCTTGGTGACGACGCGCTTCGGGAACGCCATGCCGGAGCCGCCGGGGCCGCCGGGGTTGTAGACGAGCGCGCCCTGGCGCTCGTCCTTCGTGCCCGTGCTGACGTGCCGGTCGACCGCGAGCTCGATCTGCTTGCCGTTCGGCTTGCCGTAGTCGAGCGGGACGCTCACCCAGCCGCACTGGATGGGTGCGGCGATCGCCCAGTCGGCCGGGCAGTCCGTCCAGTCGACACCCGTCTTCGCGGCTCGGGCTGCGGCGATCTGGACTCCGCGCGCCTCCTGATCGCCGTGGTGCCTGCTGTCGGCACCGGCAGCCGGTGCGGCTATCGCTCCCGCTATGAGCGTGCCCGCGATCAGTGTGCCGGCCGAGCCGAGCACCGCTGTGCGCCTCACGTGGAACCTCCCCCTACGCGATGCGCCGACGGTGGCGGCGCATTCGTCCGTGTGTCCAGGCGAATCCTTTCGTCTGTGAGCTCGCCGCGAACAGGGCGTACGCATGTTTCTTTACCGAACCAATAACCGGTGCCTGCTGTCCCGCTGAGCGGACTCAGCTCCTCGGGAGGACTCCCGCCCCCTCCAGCACCCCCTCCAATGCCTCGTCCAGCACCGCTCGCAGCAGCCGTGCGTCGGCGGCGAGCGCGGTCACCAGCACGGCGGGACCGGCCAGCGGAGTGAGCACGGCGGTGGGGCCGAACAGGCGCGGAGCGGGGAGGGATTCCTCGAACGCGGGGTCGACGACGAGGAGTTGCCCGACGGCCCGGTGACCGCCCAGGACGGCGGCACCGTCCCATCCGCCCGGCGCTCCCTGCCCGTAGGCCAGTTGCTGGTCGAGCAACGGCCGTCCCGCTCTGCGCACCGTCAGACGGGTCGTGAGCCGGCCGGTGGGTTCACCGTGCCGGCCCAGGACCTGTTCCTCCCGGAGCACCAGGCGGGCCGTGCCGGAGAGTTCGGCCCGGGTGGTCATGTCGAGCGCGCTGCCGTGGGCGGAGACGAGCTGTTCGGGGAGCCAGTGGAGCTCCGCCCCCTCCCCGACGCTCAGCCGTACGTCGTACGAGGCAGGGCCCGCGTCGGGCCCTGGCCCGGGCAGCGCCACGGTGGCGGCGGCGGAATCCACCGTCAGCCGGGCGCCGTCCCCGGCCCGGACCTCGACGGCAAGCCGGTCTCCGCCGAGGGGGGCGCTCATCGCGCCGACCACGGTGACCCGCGCGTACGTGGTGTCCGGCGATCTGGTCCGGCGCAGGGCGAGCGGTCCCTCGCTCTCCAGCACCGGAAGGGCGGTGGATCCACGTCCGTCGGCGACCGCCGTGATCCGGACGGTGGCCGTGACGCTCATGCCGCCCAGTCCGCGAGACGTGCCCGCACCCAGTCCGCGACGGGTGCGACACCCTCGGCGCCCGTCAGAGAGGTGAACACCACCGGGAGTTCGCCGCGTTGGTCGGCGGCGTCACGGGCCATCCGGTCCAGGTCGGATCCGACGTACGGGGCGAGGTCGGTCTTGTTGATCACGAGCAGGTCGGCGCTGGTGACACCGGGGCCTCCCTTACGCGGGATGTCGTCGCCCCCCGCGACATCGATCACGAAGACCTGGGCGTCGACGAGCCCTTTGGAGAAGGTGGCGGTGAGATTGTCGCCGCCCGACTCGACGAGGATCAGATCGAGGGGCCCCACGGAGTCCTCCAGGTCCTCGACGGCTTCGAGGTTGGCGGAGATGTCGTCGCGGATGGCGGTGTGCGGGCAGGCACCGGTCTCGACGGCCTGGATGCGTTCGGGTGGCAGCACCGCGTTGCGGAGCAGGAAGGCGGCGTCCTCGCGGGTGTAGATGTCGTTGGTGACGACGGCGATGGAGACACGGTCGCGCAGGGCGCGGCAGAGGGCCGCGACGGTGGCCGTCTTGCCGGAGCCGACCGGCCCGCCGAGGCCGATGCGCAGCGCACGACGGGTGCCGTCCGGGCGGGCGGCGTCGGCGCTGACGGCTGCGGGGCCGTGGTGTGCGTGGTCGAGATGCATGGGTGCGGGCTCCAGGTCTGCGATGGGGAAGGTCAGGAGGCGAACAGGCGGACCGGCCAGGCCGCGTGGGCCTCGGCCGAGATGTCGAGCAGCGGGGCGGAGGCGGCGGGCAGGGCGTCGATGCCGCGCAGAGCGGCCTCTGCTGCCTGTTCGGCGATCCGGTCCAGGTCGGGCGTGAGCCGGGCGAGGACCGCGGTGGCCTCGAAGGGGTCCAGTGACAGGAGGCGGACCACGGCGGTCACCGGGCCGCTGACCGTCTCGTAGGCGACGCAGTGCGCGGCGTCGGCGGGCCCCAGACCCGCTGCGCGTGCCGTGAGGCCGAGGACGACGGGCTGGTGGGCGCCGCGTGGCCGGGCTTCGGCGAGCGCGGCCAGTTCGGGGCTGGGCCAGGTGGCCCGTGCCGCCCTCATCAGCTGCCGTCCGAGCTTGCGTGCGACGTTCCTGAGTGCGGGCGAGGGCGTCCGGGCGTCGGCGGCCTCGTCGAGGGCGAGGGGGTCGAGGCCGTGGGCCGCCGCGGCGGCCAGGGCCGCGGAGGTGAGTCCGGTGGTATGGAGCCGGCCCAGGCAGAAGTCCGCCAGGTCCTGGGCGTTCCGGATGTGTCCTGCCTTGACGGCCGGTTCGGCCCCGCCGGAGTGGGCGTGGCCACCGGCGGGGAACCGGCCGTCGGCGAGGACGAGCAGGGCTGCGCGTGTCGTCATGAGGTGCGGGTCCGCCTCAGAAGAGGAAGTAGCGCTGGGCCATCGGGAGCTCGGCGGCCGGGGCCGGCTCGACCGGATCGCCGTCGATGGTGACGGCGAAGCTGTCGGGGTCTACCTGGACCCGGGGCAGGGCGTCGTTCTCGCGCATGTCCGCCTTGGTGACTCCTCGGGTGCTGGTGATCGGCACGAACGCCTTGCCGAGCCCCAGCCGCTCCGGCAGCCCGGACTCGATGGCCGCCGAGGAGACGAAGTTGAGGGAGTTGGATGCGGGAGCCCGGCCCACGGCGCCGAACATCGGGCGGGGCATGACCGGCTGCGGAGTCGGGATCGAGGCGTTGGCATCGCCCATCTGTGCGTACGCGATCTGGCCGCCCTTGATCACGGTCTGCGGCTTGACGCCGAAGAACGCCGGCTCCCAGAGCACGAGGTCGGCGAGCTTGCCGGTCTCGACGGAGCCGATCTCCCGGTCCAGGCCCTGGGCGACCGCGGGGTTGATGGTGTATTTGGCTACATAGCGACGTGCCCGGTGGTTGTCGGCGGGGCCGTCCCCCGGGAGGGCACCACGACGCCGCTTCATCACGTGGGCGGTCTGCCAGGTACGCAGGATCACCTCGCCTATGCGGCCCATCGCCTGGGAGTCGGAGGAGATGATCGAGATGGCCCCGAGGTCATGGAGGATGTCCTCGGCGGCGATGGTCGAGGGCCGGATCCGGGACTCGGCGAAGGCGAGGTCCTCCGGCACGGTGGGGTTGAGGTGGTGGCAGACCATCAGCATGTCGAGGTGCTCCTCGATCGTGTTGACGGTGTGCGGCCGGGTCGGATTGGTGGAGCTGGGCAGGACGTACGGCTCCGAGACCACGCTGATGATGTCGGGCGCGTGCCCGCCACCCGCGCCCTCGGTGTGGTACGCGTGGATGGAACGCCCGGCGATGGCTGCCAGCGTGTCGGCGACGAATCCGGCCTCGTTGAGCGTGTCCGTGTGAATGGCCAACTGGGCGCCGGTCTCCTCGCACACGCCCAGGCAGGCGTCGATGACGGCGGGGGTCGCACCCCAGTCCTCATGGATCTTGAAACCCAGCGCTCCGGCTCGCAGTTGGGAGTGCATGGCCTCCCGGGACATCGTGTTGCCCTTGCCGAGCAGCCCGATGTTGACCGGGTAACCGTCGAGCGCCTCGAACATCCGGGCGAGGTGCCAGGGGCCCGGAGTGATCGTGGTGGCCTTGGTCCCTTCGGCTGGACCCGTGCCCCCGCCGACGAGCGTGGTGATCCCGGAGGAGAGCGCCTGGTCGACGAGGGTCGGCGAGATGAAGTGGACGTGCGCGTCGATGGCGCCGGCGGTGATGAACTTGCCGTTCCCCGCGATGATCTCGGTCTCCGGCCCGATGACGAGGTCGGGATGGACACCGTTCATCGTGTCCGGGTTGCCGGCCTTGCCGATCCCGGTGATCCGGCCGTCGCGGATACCGATGTCGGCCTTGACGACGCCCCAGTGGTCGATGATGACGGCGCCGGTGACGACGGTGTCGGGGGCACCTTCGGCGCGGGTGGTCCGCGCCTGGCCCATCGATTCACGGATCACCTTGCCACCGCCGAACACGGCTTCGTCACCGGCCCGTCCGGGTCCGCCGGCCCGGTCCTCCTCTATCTCGACGACGAGGTCGGTGTCGGCGAGCCTGATGCGGTCGCCGGTGGTGGGCCCGAAAAGATCGGCGTACACGGGGCGGCTGAGTTCAGGCATCGAGAGAACCTCCGGTGTCGCCGCGCAGTCCCGGGACGATGCGCAGGCCTGCGAGCGGGACGAGTTCGACATCGACGGGTATTCCGGGTTCGAAGCGCACGGCGGTTCCGGCGGCGATGTTCAGCCGCAGCCCGTGGGCGGCGCGGCGGTCGAAGTCCAGGCCGGTGTTGGCCTCGGCGAAGTGGTAGTGCGAGCCGACCTGCACGGGCCGGTCCGCTGCGTTGAGGACGGTGAGACGGGTGACGGGACGCCCCTCGTTGAGCGGCACCGGGTCCTTCGCGTACAGGAACTCTCCGGGAATCATCGGCCGCTCCCCCGTCAGACGATCGGGTCGTGGACGGTGACGAGCTTGGTTCCGTCCGGGAAGGTTGCCTCGACCTGGACGTCGTGGATCATCTCCGGTATGCCGTCCATGACGTCGTCGCGGGTGAGGACCTTCCTGCCGGAGGCCATCAGTTCGGCCACGGTCCGGCCGTCACGGGCACCTTCCAGAAGGTGGGACGTGATCAGCGCGATGGCCTCGGGGTGATTGAGCCGCAGTCCGCGCGCCCTGCGCTTCTCTGCGACATCGGCCGCCACATGGATGAGCAGGCGTTCCTGTTCGTGCGGAGTGAGTTGCACGCTTCCACCCTCTTCGTCTCCCGCCCGGTACCTGCCCCGGACGCAGCGGGACCCTATCCCGCCTTCAACACTCTGTTGAACGATGAAGAGGATTCCGCGACCAGGTATTGCACGTTAGGGCGGAAGTTTTTCCGGCGCGTTAACTGGCCTTTTACCGGTCCATGGAAATCGGCGCACGCCACGCCCACCTCAGGACGTCCGGCTCACGCATGCCCGGAAGCACCCCCGAACGGCACGAGGGCCACTCGCGCCCGCCGCCGACGATCCCGTCGTATACGGTGCGATCTTCGCGCCGCCGCGGCCCTGCTCGCCGCCGGCGCTCCCGGACACGGACATGCCCTGCCGGGCGCCCGGGTACTCATCCAGCAACCCGCCCCGGACGAGCCGGTGCAGGGCCGGCCCTCAGATCTCGAGATCCGGGCCCGGGAGTTGGAGCGCGAGCCGCTCACGGCCATGCCGGCCCGTCACACGGAGCGCTCCACACGGGAGATCAGCGCCGACACCGAACGGGACACCGTCCCCGACGCCCAGGCCGTCCCGGCGTACGGGCTGGTGGACCACGTCGTGGAGAACCGCACACCGTCCCAGCCGCCGTATCCCGCGAGGTGAACGCCCGATGCTCCCACCCCGGCTCCCGCCGCTCCCGGCACTGACCCGCGCCGAGGCCGAGTTCATCGACCGCTACCTGGAGGCTCTCGACCAGCTCGGCCGCATCAACCCCGCGCGCGGCAGCGACACGTACGGAGCGCTCCGAGCGGCTCAGGCTCTCGCGTCGCGGGCCGTCGCCCTCCGCGACGCGCTCGTCCTGATGCACGAGCGGGGCGAGTCGCAGATCCACGCGGACACCCTGGCCAGGGCCCTGCGACTGCTGGACGGGGAGCGTCGGGCGGGGCGGGTCGCCGTGCCTCCCGCGCCGTCGAGTTGAAGGTTTCCGGCCCTCGACTCGGGCCACCGGCGCGGTTTTCGACGCCCCTTCACGACACGCCCGACAGGACGATGAGATTCCCTCGCTCGATCGGCGTAGGACGTCCCCCTGTCGAGGGACAGCTCAACTTGCGCAGCGAGCGCGGACACTGAACGGAATCCATCGCTCCACCCCTGGTACACGGCTGGTCCGGTGCGGCCGCCGCGGCTTCGGGACCGCCGCGTCCACCCGATCGGATCAGTCGTGACGACTCTCACATATGCCCGCTTCAGCGAGGAAATCGGGCAGAGCGTGAGTAAAGATCCCTGGGACGACAAGCCCCCGCCACCGCGGCGGGGCGGTCCGGGCGGACGCCGAGTCCTGCCGCCGCCCGGATGCCTGGTCGACAGGAATGGATCGGCAGGAGTGGAGGACCCGAGCACAACGGGCCGACCGGACATCCGGACGGCCCTCGGGGTGAAGCCGCTTCGCGCGGCCGGGCAACTTCGCCAGCCCGAACCCGACAGGTCATCCTTCACAGGCGGCTGACGAAGGGTTGCGCATGACTGCGCAGGTTCATGTCCGCTCTCTTTTCGCCCGGGCCGGAACGGCCTCGGTTCTGACATTCGCCGTAGGAACGACCATGCTGGCCCCCGGTTTCGTGAACGACGCCGAGGCCGCCGCCCATTCGACCAAGGCGCTCAAGATCGCCGCGTCGAAGAAGGGCGCCCCCTACAGCTGGGGCGCCACGGGCCCCCATCGGTTCGACTGCTCAGGGCTCACGCTCTACTCGTTCAAGAAGGCCGGCAAGAAGCTACCCCGCACCGCTCAGCAGCAGTACAACAAGACCCGCCATATCTCCAGGTCGCAGCGGCAACGCGGCGACCTGGTCTTCTTCCACGCGGGCCGCAGCGTGTACCACGTCGGCATCTATGCCGGCGGCGGGAAGATCTGGCACTCGCCGAAGACCGGCGCCGTGGTCCGGCTGGAGAAGATCTGGTCCGGCAACGTCTGGTACGGGAGGGTCCGCTGACAGCCTCGGGCACCTGATTCAGTTCAGCAGGGGGCCGGTCACCAGGACGAGTCCCAATGCCGTGAGCGCCGCGCCGCTGCCGCCCTCGATCGCACGGGCGGTACGCGGCCGGCGCAGCCACCGGCCGAGGTGGTCCACCAGCAGGGCCACGGCGGGAAACCAGACGAGTGCGAGCAGGACGACCACCGAGGCCAGCAGCAGGGTCCTGGGCAGAGGCGCCTGGCCGTCGGGCACGAACTGGGGCAGGAGGCTCAGGAAGAGCACGGGCGCCTTCGGGTTGAGGGCGTTGGTGAGGAAGCCCTGGCGCAGCGAACGTCCGGGCCCTGACGGCGCCCTGCCCGCCGGCTCCTCCTCGTCAGCCGCTCCGGCGGTGACCGGCCGCCGCATCGCGTACAGGCCGCTGAGCCCGAGGTAGAGCACGTACGCGCCGCCGAGGAGCTGCACGGTGCGGAACAGTACGGGCATCGTCACCAGCACGGCGGCGAGGCCCGCGACCGCCAGCGCGGTGTGCACCAGAAGGCCTCCGGCGACCCCGACCGCGGTGGCCAGCCCGGACTGCCGGGATGCGAGCGCGTTGCGTACGACCACGGTGAAGTCGGCGCCGGGAAGCGCCACCATTCCCGCGGCCACGGCGACGAAGGCGAGCAGTTGTGCGTCCATGGGTCCACCCTGGCCCCGCCGGCCCTTTAACGTGTACTTGCAATCTTCTGGGTCTGCCAAAAGGAACGCTTAATGTACGACCCGACACGGCTGGCCGCTCTGGTGGCGGTGGCCGAGGCCGGCTCGATCACGCGGGCGGCCGCACGGCTGGGCTACACCGCGCCCGCGCTCTCGCAGCAACTGGCGAAGCTCGAGCGGGAAGCCGGAGCCGCCCTCCTCGTACGTCACCACCGCGGGGCCCGTCTGACGGCCGCCGGGGAACTGCTGGCGGGGCGGGCCCGACGTGTGCTGGACGAGATGGATCAGGCGCGTCACGAGCTGGCCCGGCTCGCAGGGCTGTCGGGGGGCCGGCTGAGGGTCGGCACGTTCGTGACGGCCGGGATCCACCTGCTGCCGCCGGTGCTCACCGCGTTCCGGCGCGCCCACCCCGACGTGGAGCTGGCCGTCACCGACTACGAGCCTCCGGCCGGGGTCGCCGCCGTGGCGTCGGGCGATGTGGATCTGGCGCTGACCCACGCGTACGAGCCCGCGGCGGCCGAGCCGCTGCCGGCGGGAGTCCGCGCCGAGCCGCTGCTCGTCGAGGAACTGGTGCTGGTCACCGCTCTCGGGCAGGTGCTGTCCGAGGGTGGCGGCGGCCCGCTGTCCGTGGCCGAACTCGCGGGCCGCCCGCTGATCAGCAGCGCGCCTGATCATCCGCCGCGCCGTGGGGTGGAGCGTGCGCTGGCCGAGGCGGGGGCCACTCCCGCCGTGGTGTGCGAGTCACCGGGCTACGCCCTGGTGTGCGCCCTGGTCAGTGCGGGCATCGGCGTGGCGGTGGTGCCGGAGATGGTGGCCGCGATGTCTCCGGCTCCCCTCGCCGTCCGGCGCCTGGAACCCGCCGCCTTCCGGCGGACGATCTCCGTGGTGCACCGGGGGGACCGGAACACCACGGCGGCGACGACGCTGGTGGCCCTCCTGCGCAGCGGCTTCGGCCGGACCTCCGCCACCTGAGAACGGCCCCGGCCCCCCACGGCAGGGGCCCGGCAGAGTCATGAAGTCAGGCCGTGACCTGCGGTGTCATGACTGCGGCGATGTGCCCGGCGGGTCCGAGGGTGGCGGGCGGGGCCCGGGCGGAACGCTGGGAGCTCTCACACTCACTGCCGTCCGCCACGAAGGACGCCCGCCCGTTCATGCCATCTTCCGCCCCTGACAGCTGCTGCCCGCAGCCAGTACCTTCTTGATCTCCTTGCCCAGCTCCCCGACCCGCGGAAGAGACGCGGGCGGCGGCACTCGCCGACCGGGCTGCTTGCTGTCGGACCAGGCCGCCCTACTCAGCCGCGGTCGTGGAGGGTCACCTGGTAGCCGTCGGGGTCCGCGAACGTGAAGGTGCGACCGAACGGCCCATCGACGGGCGCTGCGACGATCGTCGTACCGGCGGCGGCGAGGGCGTCGTGGATGTCCTGCGCGTCGGGGGCGTGCAGCCACAGCGCCATCCCCTGGCCCGGCTGGGCGATCGCGTCCAGGTCGCTGTCCGCGACGGCGTCGCGGACAGCGAACGCGATCGGCTTGGTGTCGAACACGACAGCGTGCGGCGGTCCTGCGTCAGAGCGCTTCAGTCCCAGGTACTGCTCGTAGAAAACGGCAGAGCGCTCCAGGTCGCGCACCTGCAGTGAAATGAAGTCGGGTCCGGTAACGGCCACGATTCTTACCTCCTCATAGCATGTCAGTCTTCTGACATGCCGGAACGTATGTCAGACTACTGACATGAGTCAAGGCGAGCCCGGAATCGAGCTGGACACATCGCTGGGGTACATGCTGAAGGCGGTCGCGAGCGCTCTGCACTCCGCCCTGGACGCCGTGCTGAGTCCGCTCGGCATGACGATCACCCACTACTCCTGCCTGGAGCTGCTCGCCCAGCGACCGGGCCTGTCGAACTCCGAGCTTGCCCGCGGCACCTTCGTCACCCGGCAGTCGATGAACGTGCTCCTGCAGGCCCTCGAGCGCCAGGGACTCGTCATCCGCCCGGCGCGGGCCCCCGTGGGCAGGGCCCTGCCCACCGAGCTGACTCCCCGCGGGCGCCGCCAGCTCGAGACGGCCAGCGCCGCGGTGCGCCGCGTCGAGCTAGACATGCTGGCCGATCTGGATGCCAACGAACGAGATCAGATGCGGCGCCTACTCACCACGTGCATCGCCTCGCTGACCGAACCGCCCGCATCGGCGACGTAACCGCTCCGGAATTCACGACTTTGCCGTACCCCTGACCCCCACGGGCGGCGCCCGGCCGCGGCATCAGTTCTGTGCGGGAACCGGCCAGGGAAGAGCGACCGACACGGTCTTGCCGCCGTCCGGCGTGGGGCTGACGGCGAATCGGCCACCGTGCTCCTTCGCCAGTGCCCTGATGATCACCATCCCGCGGCCGTTGTCCTGCCGGACCGCGGCGGGCAGCCGCTGAGGCCAGCGGGGATGGCTGTCCGTCACACCGAGGAAGAGCTCCACGTCCCGGTCGAGGCGGAGGTCCACCGTGAAGGTGGGGGACTGACCGAAGGTGTGCTGAACGGCGTTGGTGGCGAGTTCCGAGACGATCAGCCGGACGGTGTCAGCGGTGTCACCGTCCTCGTCCAGGCCCCATTCGGCCAGTATGCGGGCCACGTATCTCCGGGCCGCGGAGACCGAGACCGGATCGCTCGGCAGAGTGACGGTTGCTTCCTGATGGTCTGCCATGGCGACGCCGTCCCTTTCCCGCCCCGACCGGCCCACGGCCGGCCTGGATTGTGCTTCGCGCCAGACTGCCACCGATGCCGCCCTCCATGACGCCGATCCACCAAGATATGCATATATCTATCGCCCATTGCGGTGAACTCCGCCCCGAGAACCGCGTACGGGCGCGACACTGACTCCTTTCCGAGCCGGACCAGCCGGGGCGGCTCTCCGTTCAACGGGAGGAGGCCGTCATGCGGAACGGCCCAGTGGTTCGCCGTCGCAAGCTCGGGGAGGAACTGCGCAGCCTGCGCCACACCTCGGGACTCACGAGCCGGGACGCCGCCGGAATGCTGGGCTGGCACCAGTCGAAGGTGAGCCGGATCGAGACGGGGGCGAGCGGGGTGACGCCCGGCGACGTGACCCGGCTGCTGGACGTCTACGGCGTGGACGACCGGCAGTTACGCACGCTGCTGCAGGATCTCGCCGGGTCGGCCGGCGGCGGCGGAAGCGGGTGGTGGCACGCCTATCGCGGGCTCATCCCCCCTCAGTACCGCGACTTCATCAGCCTGGAGTCCCAGGCCGACGCCGCCCGCACCCTGGAGACCTCGGTGATTCCGGGGCTGCTGCAGACCGCCGACTACGCGCGAGCGGTGACCCGGACCTCGCTGGACGGATTGCCTCCCGCGCAGCTCGACTCCCTGGTGGAGGTCAGGCTCGCGCGACAGAGCATCCTCCACGCGCCCCGGCCGTTGAGACTCAGTGCCGTGCTCGACGAGGCCGTACTACGGCGTGGGGTCGGCGGCCCCCGGGTCATGGAGAGGCAGTTGCACCATCTGGCAGAGATCGCGCAACTGCCGCACGTGACACTGCAGTTGCTGCCGTTCGAGGCCGGGAGTTACATCGGCCTCACAGGACCTTTCGTTATCTTCTCTTTTCCGAATACTTCTGATCTGGATGTGGTCGTTCTTGACCATTTGACGAGTAGTCTCTATCTGGAGCGGAAAGAAGACCTTGAGGCGTACAGCTCGGCCTTCCGCACGATGCAGGCCCACGCGCTGTCGCCGGAGCGTTCGCTGGACCTCATCGCCGCTCCAGGCCGCGGCGGTCAGGCGGAACCTTCAGACGGCCCGAGGGGAGCACGATGTCCGACCGTTTCGCACAGCCCGCACCCAGGTGGCGGCGCAGCAGCCGCAGCACCGGGATGAACAACTGCGTGGAAACAGCATCCCTGCGCGGCGATCAACTCGCCGTGCGGGACTCCAAGGACACGGACCTGCCGCCGCTGCGCTTCTCGGCGACGGCGTGGACGTCCTTCGTCGCCACGCTGCACGCCAGCCCGGTCAGCTGACCGGCAGGGGCGCCGTCGCGAGGACCGTGCGCACGGCCGTGGTGATCTGTTCACGCGTCAGGTCCGCACGGGCGGTCAGTCTCAGCCTGGAGACGCCGTCCGGCACCGAAGGCGGCCGGAAACACCCCACAGCGAGACCCGCCGCGCGGCAGTCGGCGGACCAGCGCACCGCCGACTCCGCCGAAGGCGCCCGGACCGACACCACGGCGGCGTCGGGACGTACCGCGGTCAGCCCTGCCCCCGTCAGCCGGTCGTGGAGTTCCACGGCGACAGCCCCGGCCTTCGCCGCCCGTCCTGGTTCGCGGCGCAGCAGACGCAGTGCTCCCAGCGCCGCACCGACGGCGGCCGGCGCGAGCCCGGTGTCGAAGATGAACGTACGGGCCGTGTTGACCAGGTGGCCGATGACGTGGGCCGGGCCGAGCACCGCTCCGCCCTGGCTGCCGAGCGACTTGGACAGGGTGAGCGTGGCGACGACGCCCTCGCCGCCCGCCAGGCCCGCGGCCGCGAGCGCGCCGCGCCCACCATCGCCCAGGACACCCAGTCCATGGGCGTCGTCCACGAGGAGGGCGGCGCCCGCGTCTCGGCAGACGCCGGCGAGGGCGGCCAGCGGGGCGGCGTCGCCGTCCACCGAGAAGACGGAGTCGGTCACGGCCATCGCCCGTCCACCGTGCGTGCGGAGGGCCTTGCGCACGGCCTCGGGGTCCGCGTGCGGCACGACGGCGGTGGCGGCCCGGGAGAGCCGGCACCCGTCGACGATCGAGGCGTGGTTGCCTGCGTCGGACACGATCAGCGAGTCACGTCCGGTGAGCGCGGTGAGTGCGGCGAGGTTGGCCGCGTAGCCGGAGGAGAACACCAGGGCTGCCTCGAAGCCGCAGAAATCGGCCAGTTCGCGTTCGAGTTCGGCGTGCAGCGCGGTGGACCCGGTGACGAGCCGCGATCCGGTGGCCCCCGCGCCCCAGGTCCGTGCCGCCTCGGCCGCGGCCGAGACGACCTCCGGGTGCCTGCTCAGACCCAGGTAGTCGTTGCTGGCGAGGTCCAGCGGCTCCGTCCCCGCGGACCGGGGGCGCAGCGTCCGGACGAGTCCGGCGTCGGCACGGCGCCGGGCCTCGTCGTCGATCCAGTCGAACGGGGCGTAGGACATGGGCGGGTCCCTTTTTGTAGGCAGCTCACAGACCCTAACCGGGTGCGCAACAGGCCAGGGTGTGGCAATACACACAGCATCGGCCGGCTCTGCTGTCCGGTTCCTCCTTGGCCGATGGCGGTGCCGTACGTCAGGATCAAGGCCATGGACCTGCTGAACACCCTGGTGGACAAGGGGCTGCGGCGCGAACTGCCGACCCGTGACGAAGCGCTCGCCGTGCTGGCGACCTCCGACGACGAACTGCTCGACGTGGTGGCCGCGGCCGGAAAGGTGCGCCGCCAGTGGTTCGGGCGGCGCGTGAAGCTCAACTATCTGGTGAACCTGAAGTCGGGCCTCTGCCCGGAGGACTGCTCGTACTGCTCGCAGCGGCTCGGCTCCAAGGCCGAGATCCTCAAGTACACCTGGCTGAAGCCGGACGAGGCGAAGAAGGCCGCCGCCGCCGGGGTGGCCGGCGGCGCGAAGCGGGTGTGCCTGGTGGCCAGCGGCCGCGGGCCCACCGACCGTGACGTCGACCGGGTGTCGCAGACGATCGAGGCCATCAAGGAGCAGCACGAGGACGTCGAGGTGTGCGCCTGCCTCGGTCTGCTCTCGGAGGGCCAGGCCGACCGTCTGAGGTCGGCGGGCGCCGACGCGTACAACCACAACCTCAACACCTCGGAGGGGACGTACGGGGACATCACGACCACGCACACGTACGCCGACCGGGTGGACACCGTGCAGCGGGCCCAGGCAGCGGGGCTCTCGGCGTGCTCCGGTCTGATCGCGGGCATGGGCGAGACCGACGCCGACCTCGTGGATGTCGTCTTCTCGCTGCGCGAGCTGGATCCGGACTCGGTGCCGGTGAACTTCCTGATCCCCATGGAGGGGACCCCGCTCGCGAAGGACTGGCACCTCACACCGCAGCGGTGCCTGCGCATCCTGGCGATGGTCAGGTTCGTGTGCCCGGACGTCGAGGTGCGGCTCGCGGGCGGCCGTGAGGTCCATCTGCGTTCGATGCAGCCGCTCGCCCTGAACCTGGTGAACTCCATCTTCCTGGGGGACTATCTCACCAGTGAGGGCCAGTCCGGGCAGACCGACCTCGACATGATCGCGGACGCGGGCTTCGAGGTGGAGGGAGCGGCCACGACGACACTCCCCGAGCACCGCGCGCCCGCGGCCGGAGGCTGCGGTTCGCATGAGGGCGGCTGCGCTCCGTGCGGCGACACCGCCGAGGAGACCACCGCTCCTGAGCCGTCCGGGTCCCTGACGGCACGTACGGATCTGGTCGCGGTACGCCGCCGGGGAGCCGGGACGGACCTCGCGCCCAATGCCTGATCCGCTCGGCCCCGCAGAACTCCGCGCACTGGACCGGGCCCACGTCTGGCATCCCTACGGCCCGATGCCCGGCCGGCAGGAGCCGCTGGTCGTCGAGTCCGCCTCCGGGGTGCGACTGCGGCTCGCCGAACCCGCGCACGGGCAGCATGAGTTGGTGGACGGCATGTCGTCCTGGTGGTCGGCGGTCCACGGCTACAACCATCCGGTGCTCAACGAGGCCGCCCGCGGTCAGCTGGACCGGATGAGCCACGTGATGTTCGGCGGGCTCACGCACGAGCCCGCCGTCCGGCTGGCGACCCGGCTGGTGGAGATCACTCCGGAGCCGCTTCAGCACGTCTTCCTCGCCGATTCGGGGTCGGTCTCCGTCGAGGTCGCGGTGAAGATGTGTCTGCAGTACTGGCGTTCGGCCGGGCGGCCGGAGAAGCACCGGCTGCTCACCTGGCGCGGCGGTTACCACGGGGACACCTGGCAGCCGATGTCCGTGTGCGATCCCGAGGGTGGGATGCACGAACTGTGGTCGGGATCCCTTCCCCGCCAGATCTTCGCGGACGCCCCTCCGGACGGCTTCGACGCCGAGCCGGACGAGGCCTACGCACGGCATCTGCGCGATCTGATAGCCGCCCACGCCCATGAGTTGGCGGCGGTGATCGTGGAGCCCGTGGTGCAGGGGGCGGGCGGGATGCGCTTCCACTCCCCCGCGTACCTGCGGGTGCTCCGTGAGGCGTGCGACACCAGCGACGTCCTGCTGGTGTTCGACGAGATCGCGACGGGGTTCGGCCGTACCGGGCAGTTGTTCGCGGCGGGACACGCCGGGGTGTCGCCCGATGTCATGTGCGTCGGCAAGGCCCTGACCGGCGGCTATCTGACGCTGGCGGCGACGCTGTGCACCTCGGAGGTGGCGGAGGGCATTTCGCGCGGGGACGTGCCGGTGCTGGCGCACGGGCCGACGTTCATGGGCAACCCCCTCGCCTCGGCGGTGGCCTGCGCGTCCGTCGATCTGCTGCTGGGGCAGGACTGGGCGCGGGAGGTCGAGCGGATCGGTACGGGGCTGCGGCAGGGCCTGGCCGAGGCCGCCGTCGTGCCGAGCGTACGTGACGTCCGGGTGCTGGGCGCGATCGGCGTCGTGCAGCTCGATCACGAGGTGGACATGGCGGCCGCGACACGGGCCGCGGTCCGCGAGGGTGTGTGGCTGCGTCCGTTCCGCGATCTCGTGTACACGATGCCGCCCTATGTGACCGGCGACGACGATGTGGCACGGATCTGCCGGGCCGTGTGCGCTGCGGCGCGGGAGGGCTGAGATGACGATTCTCCTGGTGACCGGTACGGGCACGGAGATCGGCAAGACGATCGTGACCGCGGCGGTGGCAGCCTCCTTCCGGGACCTCCGTGTCGCGGTCCTCAAGCCCGCCCAGACGGGGCTCGCCCCGGGTGAACCGGGGGACGCCGCCGAGGTGGCGCGGCTCGCCGGCGCCCATGTGACAGCGGTCGAACTGGCCCGTTTCCCGGAGCCGCTGGCGCCCGAGACAGCGGCACGCCGCGCCGGGCTCACGCCCGTACGCCCGTACGAAATCGCTGACGCCGCCCAGAAGCTGGCGACGGAGCACGACCTGGTGCTGGTCGAGGGCGCGGGCGGGCTGCTCGTCCGCTACGACGAGCAGGGGGCCACGCTCGCGGACGCCGCCCGACTGCTCGCGGCACCCGTGCTGGTGGTGGCGCCCGCGGGCCTGGGGACCCTCAACGCCACCGCTCTGACGACTGAGGCACTGCGGACGCGAGGGCTCGTGTGCCCCGGAGTGGTGGTGGGGAGCATGCCCGCCGAGCCGGACCTGGCGTCCAGGTGCAACATCGACGACCTCCCGGTCGCGGCGGGTGCTCCGCTGCTCGGCGCGGTGCCGGCCGGTGCGGGGGCTCTGACACCGGCAGACTTCCAGGCACGCGCGGCGGGTTGGCTCGACCCGGAACTCGGGGGGAATCGGTCGGCCGGATGAGCCGCTGAGCGAGCCCGTACGGGGGGAGACTCCGAGGAGAGCCGCGTTCACACGCCCCTTGGAGGAGACCCGATCATGCGACGACGCAGCGCACCTGTCCCCCGGGACGCGGTACACCACCCGGTGTTCGCCCGCTTCTACGCCCGGATGAGCGTGGCCGCCGACCTCAAGGGCGGTGTGGCGGACCATCGTGACGAGCTGCTCAGCGGTCTCGCCGGGCGGGTCGTCGAGATCGGGGCGGGCAACGGCCTCAACTTCGCGCACTACCCACCGGCCGTGTCCGAGGTCACGGCGATCGAGCCCGAGCGCAACCTCCGGCAACTGGCGGCCGGCGCGGCCCTTCGCGCGGAGGTGCCGGTCGACGTGGTTCCGGGGACGGCCGAGGCGCTGCCGGTCAGGAGCGAGGCGTTCGACGCGGCAGTGACCTCACTGGTCCTGTGCACCGTGCGGGACCTGCCCCGTGCGCTGGCGGAGATCAAGCGCGTCCTGAAGCCGGGAGGTGAGCTGCGGTTCTTCGAGCACACCCGGGCACCCGGCCGGGTGCTGGCGACGGCACAGCGGGCGGCGGACCGCACGTTCTGGCCGCTGCTCTTCGGGGGGTGTCACACGGCCCGGGACACGGTCGCGGCGATCAGGGGGGCGGGCTTCGAGCTGGAGACGTACCGCCGCTTCCGTATCCCGGAGAAGGGTCCGCAGCTGCCGAGCTCGCCTTGCGTGCTGGGCGTGGCCCGCCGGTCCGCCGCAGTGGACGGGTCGTCGGAAGCGGGCTGAGCGGCTCCGGTCACAGACTCCACCGGCGCAGTTCCTCGGCGATCGCCCGGACGTCGGCCTTGCCCTCCTTCACCAGACGGGCCAGATCGCGTACCTGTTCGGGAGAGGTGATGACCTTCAGCCCTGATGCGACGAGATAGCCGTAGGCGACGGCGGAGGCGAACATCGCGTTGGAGTGTTCGAGCGCCGGCACATGGAGGAGGAGCTGCAGCATGGCAGCCGCCCGGGAGTGCGGGTCGCTGTAGACGGGGCTGCCGAAGATCTCCGCCTCGTGCCGGCTGACGGCGGCGACGAGTGCACCCCAGTCGACGACCTGTGGATCGCCGGGCGTCTTGTGCTCGGCGACCATGAGCAGCCAGGAAAGGTCGATCTGCAGGTTCAACGGATGCCTTTGCGCTCCGGGCCGAACTCCTCGGCGAACACCGACTCGTACTGCTTCATGAAGTCGGCCGCTGCCTCGACGAAGGTGTGTCCCACCTCGCCCGCATCCTGTTTGACGAGTTCTTCTATATATCGGTTGACGCTCATCCCCCGCTGCAGGGCGCGTTGCCGCGCCGCCTCGGCGGTGGCCTCGTCCACTCGGACGTTCAGCTGAGTCTTGGGCACGCCATCACGCTAGCGCGTGCGCGCTAGCACCCGCAAGGGGAAGGGGCCACGGGTGCCTCCCTTGCCGGAGCCGACGAGTCAGCCGGCAGCGCCCCGGGTGCCCGTGGCACGGGCCGCGTCCGCGAGCGCTCGCACCTCCGCGGCGACCGCCGTATACCGCTCGCGCGGGATGTCGTGGCCGACGCCCGGCTGGAGGACCAGACGCGCGTCGCCGATCGCGGCGGCGGTGGCGCGGCCCGCGGACGGCTTGAGCAGCGGGTCATCGGTGCCGTGCAGAACCAACGCCGGGACCCGCAGTGCGGACAGTGACGGCCCGCGCCAGCGCGCGCCGATCTGGCGGGACTGTGCACCGACGTCGGCGACGCCGCTGTCCACGTCGGCGGTGATCCGCTCCAGGGTCTCCGACTCGTCGATCGGATGGCCGGGCGCCGCACAGAGCCGCGCCACCGCGAGCGCCGACGCTATCCGCTGTTGCCGCTCCGATCCGGGCTTGATACGGGCGAACCTGGCGAGCGTGGGAAGGCGCAGATGCCGGAGGGCACCCACCCCCGTGAGGTCGCTGGGCAGCGCGGCGGAGGAGGTGAGGGTGCGCACGCGGCGTGGATGGCGCAGCGCGACACGCTGGGCCACGACGCCGCCCAGCGAGTGGCCGAAGAGGTGCGCCGACTCCCAGCCGAGCGCGTCCATGACGGCTACGGCGTCGTCGGCCATGTCCTCGGCTGTATAGGCGGCGCCACGTCGGGCGACCAGGGCGGCGAACGGATTGCCGCCCGGAGCACTCGCGGACAGCCGGGTGGACTCGCCCGTATCGCGCTGGTCGTAGCGGGCCACGGCGAACCCCGCTTCGGCGAAGGCCTCGCACAGCCCTTCCGGCCACCAGCGCCGGGAGACCCCCAACCCCATCACCAGCAGCAGCGGTTCACCGTCTCCGCCCACCTGGAGCCGGTCGTGCGCGAGGTCGACGGAACCGTTACGGGCGAAGCGGCGTTCGGTCCAGGTCATGGCGGTCCCCTTCGACGGAAGAAACTGCGATCACTGTTCGCAATATTAGACTACAGCCGGTTCAACACCTGAGGAAAGAGAGGGGAGCGGCAGTGACCCCATTCGAAGCACGGCCGACGACCGTGTGGTCACGCCCTCGGCGCGGCTCGCGCGGACCCGCGCCCGAACGGAGCAGACAGCAGATCACCGAGGCCGCCGTCGCCCTCGCCGACGCCGACGGGCTGGCGGCCGTGTCGATGCGCGCGCTCGCGCAGAGACTGGGCACCGGACCCGCCTCGCTCTACCGCTACGTGGGAAGCCGCGACGAACTGCTGGACCTCATGGCCGACGCGGTCGCAGGCGAACTGGACCTCTCCACCCCGCCCAGCGGGGACTGGCTCGGCGATCTGGTCGGCCTGGCCCTCCAGTCCAAGGCCGCACACGTCCGCCGCCCGTGGCTGGCCGATCTGAACGACCGGCGGGGTGAGGTACTCGGCCCACACGCGATCGACTACCTCGATCACGCCCTCGCCGTACTGGCCCACGCACCCGGCTCGAGCCGGCGGAAGCTGGAGACGATCGGGCTCATGGGCGGCCTGGCCCGCCTCTTCGCCCACCGCGAGGCCGGGGCCGACGGCGGCACCCCCGCGCAGGCGGCCCACCTCGCCGCGGTCGCCGCGGAGGGCCACCACCCCCACCTGCTCGCCGCCCTCACGACAGCAGGCCCGACGCCGGCGGGACCCGCCAACGGGGACGCTCTGTTCGAACGGCTGCTGCGCCGCGTCCTCCCGGCGATGCTCGGCTGACCCGGGCTCGCCGATCGGGGGGCCCGACCGGAAAAGAACGACGCCCTCGGCAACCGCTCTGGTTGGCTTGATCCATGACCGATCTCGACATCCGCTGTGCCACCCTCTCCGACACGGACGCCGTGCTGCGCTTCTGGCGCGAGGCCGCCGAGGGCACGAGCATCACCGACGACCACGACGGACTGGCCCGGCTGATCTCTCGGGACCCCGAGGCCCTGCTCCTCGCGGAACGCGAAGGCCGGATCGCCGGGACCGTGATAGCCGGTTTCGACGGCTGGCGATGCTCCGCCTACCGGCTCGCGGTGAGCCCCGACTGCCGCCGGCAAGGGATCGCCACCGCGCTGATGGATGCCGCCGAGCAACGCTTCCTCGCGCTGGGCGGGCGGCGGATCGACGCCATGGTTCTGGAGTCCAACGGGCAGGCGCATCACACATGGGGCGCGGCTGGCTACCATCGCGAGGACCACTGGCGGCGCTGGGTGAAGTCCTTGTGAGCCCGGTCAGGCCGCCGAAGGCTGAGGGCCGCCACTGAGAACCACGCTCCCGACTGGGCATTTTGCCGATCCTTTACTATGGATCCTCGACCGTCCGACTCTCTTTCGAAAGGTGTGAGCGTCCGCCCATGGGCGAGCCCCCCAGTAGTCGATACTGCCGACATCGCGCGAACCTCCTGCCCCTGCCCGATCATGGGACGGAGGTGAACCGATGACCGAAGTGCTCCTGCTCCTCGTGGCGCTCCTGCTCTCCCTCGCCTGCGGCGCGTTCGTGGCAGCCGAGTTCTCTCTGACCACGGTGGAGCGCGGCGAACTCGAACGGGCCGTCGAACGAGGGGAACGCGGTGCCGCCGGAGCGCTCAAGGCCGTGCGCAGCCTCACGTACCAGCTCTCCGGCGCCCAGCTCGGTATCACCGTCACCAACCTGGTCGTGGGCATGCTCTCCGAGCCGTCCATCTCCAAGCTGATCCGGGGGCCGGTGGAAGCGACCGGGCTGTCGCCCGGCGTGTCGTCCTCGCTGGCACTCGTGATCGGCACGGCGCTGTCCACCGTGGTCCTGATGGTCGTCGGCGAGCTCGTCCCCAAGAACTGGGCGATCTCCTCCCCGCTCGCCGTCGCCAAGGCCGTCGCGGCGCCGCAGCGCGCGTTCACGGCGGTCTTCCGCCCCTTCATCACCCATCTCAACAACACCGCCAACCGGATCCTGAGGCGCTTCGGTCTCGAGCCCGCCGAGGAACTGGCTTCCGCGCGAAGCCCGCAGGAGCTGGTGGCCCTGGCACGCCACTCCGCGAAGGAGGGCGCGCTCGAGGCGGACACCGCCGAGCTGTTCGTACGCACCCTCAGCCTGTCCGAACTGACCGCGGAGAACGTGATGACGCCCCGCGTCCAGGTCACCGCCCTCGAGGTCCAGGCGACCGCCGAGGACGTCGCCAACGCCACCCGGGCGACCGGTCTGTCCAGGTTCCCCGTCTACCGGGGCAGCCTGGACACGGTCGTCGGCGTCGCGCACATCAAGGACGTGCTGGCCATTCCCGCGGACCAGCGGCCCCGCAAGCGGGTGTCGGACATGCTGCGCGAACCGCTGCTGGTGCCGGAGACGCTCACCGTGGACCGCCTGCTGGACCGGCTCTCCGGAAAACTGGCCATGGCCGTCGTCATCGACGAGTACGGCGGCACGGCGGGAGTCGTGACGCTGGAGGACATCGTGGAGGAAGTCGTCGGCGAGGTGCGGGACGAACACGACCCGCACGAGACCCCCGACCTGGCGGCAGCCGGCGAGGACGCGGACGGACGCACCCTGTGGTCCGCCGACGGCGCGGCCCGCACGGACCAGCTCCGCACCATCGGGCTGCGCGTACCGGACGGGCCGTACGAGACCCTGGCCGGGCTCGTCGCCACGGAGGTCGGCCGCATTCCGGTGGTCGGCGACACCGTCGAGCTCACGGGCTGGCGGATCGACGTGGTGGACGCTTCGGGGCATCGAGCCGCGCGGGCGCTGCTGCACGCGCCGCTGCCCGGTAGTGACGAGTCGGCGGAGGACGAACGATGATCGCCGTCCAGCTCTTCATCGGCTTGCTGACCCTGGTCGTCAACGCCTTCTTCGTCGGCGCGGAGTTCGCGCTGATCTCCGTACGCCGCAGTCAGATCGAGCCCGAGGCCGAGGCCGGGAACCGGCGGGCCCGCAGTGTCATCTGGGGCCTGGAGCACGTATCGGCACTCCTCGCGGCGGCGCAGCTGGGCATCACGCTCTGCACGCTGGTGCTGGGTATCGTCGCCGAACCCGCCATCGCGCATCTGCTGGAGCCTGTCTTCGACTCGGTGGGGGTGCCGCACGGTCTGGTGCACCCGATCTCGTTCGTCATCGCCCTGACCGTGGCGACGTATCTGCACATGCTGCTGGGCGAGATGGTGCCCAAGAACATCGCGCTGGCCGAGCCCGCCCGCACCGCGCTGCTGCTCGGACCGCCGCTGGTGACTCTCGCCAGGGCGTTGAAGCCGGTGATCTTCGCGATCAACGCCTTCGCGAACACCCTGCTCAAGCTGTTGCGCGTCGAGGCCAAGGACGAGGTGTCGGCGACCTTCTCCGATGACGAACTGGCGCGCCTCGTCAAGGACGCGGAGGACTCCGGGCTCGTCGACGACCGCTCGGCGGACCGTCTTCGCCACGCGCTGGAACTGGGCCGCCGCCCGGTCCAGGACGTACTCCTTCCGGTCGACCGGGTCCTGTACACCAGGGTCGGCACGACCCCGGAGGAACTGGAGCGGCTCTCGCACGAGTCCGGTTTCTCGCGCTTCCCCGTGATGGACAGCGAGCAGCGCATCATCGGGTACCTCCATGTGAAGGACGCCCTGGACGCGACGCCGCGCGACGTGCCGTTCCCGGTGACGGCTCTGCGGCCGATCGCACGGGTGCGGGCGGCGACGCCGCTGGACGACGTGCTGACCGCGCTCCGGAGGAGCCGCACGCACCTGGCCGCCGTACTCGACGAGGACGGCCGGCTGGCAGGCATGATCACGATGGAGGACGTCCTTCGTGAGTTGGTCGGCAGGCACCAGGCCCGCTGACGCCGGCGCCGGGTGACAGCACGAGGAGGAGCGCGGCGACCGTCGCGCCCCTCCTCGTGCCCACGACCCCGGCAAGCCCGGCCACGAGCGCCGCCGTCGCGGTACGATCGGCAGCGCCATGGAATTGAATGCCTCCTACACCAGTCTTGTCGCGGTCGGCGACTCGTTCACCGAGGGCATGTCGGATCTGCTGCCCGACGGGTCCTACCGCGGCTGGGCCGATGTCCTCGCCGGCCGTCTCGCGGCCCGCACGCCCGGCTTCCGGTACGCCAATCTCGCCGTACGGGGAAAGCTCATCGGCCAGATCGTGGACGAGCAGGTCCCGGTGGCAGTTGCTCTGCAGCCGGACGTGATCACCCTGGTCGGCGGGCTCAACGACACGTTGCGGCCGAAGTGCGACATGGGCATGGTCCGGGGCCGGCTGGAGGAGGCGGTGGAGCGTCTCGCGCCCTCGTGCAAGACCTTGGTGCTGATGCGCAGCCCCGGGCGGAACGGTCCGGTGATGGAACGCTTCCGTCCGCGTATGGAGGAGCTGTTCTCGCTCGTCGACGACCTCGCCGCGCGCCACGGCGCATTGGTGACCGATCTGTACGGCGCGGCGTCGCTGGGCGATCCGCGGATGTGGGACGTCGACCGGCTGCACCTGACGGCCGAGGGCCACCGCAGGGTCGCTGAGGCGGTGTGGCAGACGCTGGGGCTGCCCGTGGAGAGTGACTGGCAGACCCCGATGCCCGCCACCGCGCCCGCGCGGTGGGCGCGGCGGCGGATCGACGACGCCAGGTTCGCCCGACAGCATCTGATGCCCTGGATCGGTCGCCGCCTGACCGGGCGCTCGTCGGGCGACGGCCGGGCCGGCGCGCAGTTCGACACGAGCCTGGGGAAGGCGTTCTGGGTCAGTCCTGAGGACGTGGCGGATCCCGGGCCGGTGAGCGGCTGGCGCCGCTTGGACGGCTGACGGTTTGGCGCAGTTGCCTCTGTTGCGCGTGTGACTGGCGGGGCAGCATGGATCTTCAGCGCGCAGGAGCACCCTGGGCATCGGGAGCAAGGAATGCCCATGAGCGGCGTACCGGACATCCATGAACCGGCGGACGGAATCGACACCGGCACACCTCACTCGGCACGGGTCTGGAACTACTGGCTGGGCGGCAAGGACAACTACGAGGCCGACCGTCAGCTGGGCGCGTCGATGGAAAGGCTGTTTCCGCAGATCATCGACATCGCCCGCGCCTCGCGTCGGTTCCAGGCCCGGGCGGTGCGCTATCTGGCCGGGGAGGCGGGCATTCGGCAGTTCCTCGATCTGGGCACGGGCCTGCCGACCGCGAACGCGACCCACGAGGTCGCACAGTCCGTCGCCCCCTCGGCGCGGGTGGTGTACGTGGACCACGACCCGATCGTGCTCGCCCACGCACGCGCATTGCTGACCAGCAGTCCCGAGGGTGCCACCGACTACGTGCACGCGGATCTGCGGGACACCGGGGCGGTGCTGAGGGAAGCCGCCCGGACCCTGGATCTTCAGCAGCCGGTGGCACTGATGGTGCTCTCCACCCTGGGGCACATCGCCGACGCGGGTGAGGCAGCCGCCCTTCTGCGCGGATACCTCGGCGCGGTCCCCGCCGGAAGCTTCCTGATGCTGTGCGACACCATCGAGACCGAGGAGACTCGCGCCGCTTCCGACGAGTACGCCGGCGGGGGCGCCATGCCGTACATCTCCCGCCCCGCGGAGACCGTGCGTTCCTTCGCGGACGGGCTCGATCTCGTCGAGCCGGGGTTCGGCTCGATCAGCCTGTGGAGGCCCGAGGAGCCCGTCGCCGGTACGCCGGTCGACCAGTGGGGCTTCGTGGGCGCGAAGCCGTAGGAACGGCGGGCGGCGGACCGGGATGCGGCGTGGCTCAGGAGGCCGCGTGCGTCATCCTCCGGGCAGGAATAACCTCGTAAGGGGGCGCGATACGGCACGCGGGATCTCGCGTGCACCGATCCGACTTGCCGGGAGGTCGCGGCATGGTACGGGGTATTCGCAACACCATCGGGATCGTTCTCGCCGTCGCGGGCGCTGCCGCAGCACTGTGGGCGCCGTTCCGCAACTGGTACAACGGCCGGCTCGGCCACGACTTCCGGGTCTGGGAACTGTTCACGGGAGCCGGGGTGACCGACTCGGGCGCGGGCCTGTTCGCGTCCATGTTCCTGCCGCTCCTCGTCGCCGCGGCACTCACTCTCCTCGGAGTGGTGACGAGGTCCCGTCTTCTGGTTCTCGTCGCCGGAATCATCTCCCTCGGGTTCGCCGTCCTGTGGATGGTCCGGCAGGGCCAGGCCCAGGGCAGCCTGACGGTCGCGGGAGACGGCGACGGTCTCGGCAGCGGAGTGGGGCTCGCCCTCCTCGGGGGCGTCCTCATGCTGATCGGGTCGGCCGTCATGGGCGGGCGCGAGCGCCGGGCGGTACGCCGAGCGCGCCACGAACGGGAGCAACGGGAGCAGGTCACTCCGCTTGACGAGGACCGGGATCGTCGCCATGCGGAGGCCGATTCCCCCTACGGCATGGCGGCCCGCGGCGGGCACGAACCGACCGCTGCCGACCGTGCGGCCACGACCGGTCACGAGAACACCGGGAACGAACGGCCCCCGGCCGCCGGCACGGGCCACCACGTCGACCGCGCGTCGGGCGACGCCATGCCGCCACGGCCCGCCCGGCAACCGCAACAGCGCCCGTCCGCACCACGCGGGCGGCCGGTACCGGCCAGGGAACAGGACTCCGCCGACGCGGGGCGCGGGGATCGTGACCGTACGCAGTACGAACAGGGGAACGAGGGAAGCGGATCCCACTCGTCGGACGGGCACCGTTCGGACCGGTGGCACCCGCATCGCGGCGACCTGCCCTGAGTCCGGCCGGCCTGAACCGTCGGCCCGGGTCGCATGAACCGTCGGCCCGGGCCGCCCTCTGACCTGGAGCTTCCTACATCACGTGGACGGTTCGGAACCCGTAGGGACGCCCGGTAAACTCCGGACACGTGACTGCTGTGTCTGCGAAGCCTCGCATCCCCAATGTCCTGGCCGGCCGCTATGCCTCTACGGAGCTGGCCGTCCTCTGGTCCCCCGAGCAGAAGGTGAAGCTGGAACGTCAGCTGTGGCTGGCGGTGCTGCGCGCTCAGAAGGACCTCGGGATCGAGGTGCCCGACGAGGCGCCGGCCGACTACGAGCGCGTGATCGACCAGGTCGACCTCGCCTCGATCGCCGAGCGCGAGAAGGTCACCCGGCACGACGTGAAGGCCCGGATCGAGGAGTTCAACGCCCTCGCCGGCCATGAGCAGGTCCACAAGGGCATGACCTCCCGGGACCTCACCGAGAATGTCGAGCAGCTGCAAATCCGGCTCTCGCTGGAACTGATGCGCGACCGTACGGTGGCGGTCCTGGCACGGCTAGGCAAGCTCGCGGCGGAGTACGGCGAGCTGGTCATGACGGGCCGTTCGCACAACGTCGCCGCGCAGGCGACGACGCTCGGCAAGCGCTTCGCGACCGCCGCGGACGAGCTGCTGGTGGCGTACGGGCGGCTCGAGGACCTGCTGGGCCGTTACCCGCTGCGCGGCATCAAGGGGCCGGTGGGCACGGCGCAGGACATGCTGGACCTGCTCGGCGGCGACGCGGGCAAGCTCGCGGACCTGGAGCAGCGCATCGCCGGGCACCTCGGCTTCGCGCACGCCTTCACCTCCGTGGGCCAGGTCTACCCCCGCTCTCTCGACTACGACGTGGTGACCGCGCTGGTGCAGCTGGCCGCCGCACCCTCGTCGGTGGCCAAGACCATCCGGCTGATGGCCGGACACGAGCTGGTGACCGAGGGCTTCAAGCCGGGCCAGGTCGGCTCTTCGGCGATGCCGCACAAGATGAACACTCGCTCCTGCGAGCGCGTCAACGGCCTGATGGTGATCCTGCGCGGCTACGCGTCGATGACGGGCGAGCTGGCGGGCGACCAGTGGAACGAGGGCGATGTGTCCTGCTCCGTGGTCCGCCGGGTCGCGCTGCCCGACGCCTTCTTCGCGTTCGACGGCCTGCTGGAGACCTTCCTCACCGTCCTCGACGAGTTCGGTGCGTTCCCCGCCGTCGTCGCGCGTGAACTGGACCGCTACCTTCCCTTCCTGGCCACGACCAAGGTACTGATGGGCTCGGTGCGCGCCGGGGTGGGCCGAGAGATCGCGCACGAGGCCATCAAGGAGAACGCTGTCGCCTCGGCTCTCGCCATGCGGGAGCAGGGGGCGGAGCGCAACGAGCTGCTGGACAAGCTCGCCGCCGACGAGCGGATCCCGCTCGACCGCGGTGAACTCGACGCCCTGATGGCGGACAAGCTCTCGTTCACCGGTGCGGCGGGCGATCAGGTCACCGCCCTGGTCTCCAGGATCGAGGAGATCACCAAGCAGCACCCGCAAGCCGCCGCCTACGCTCCCGGCTCCATCCTCTGACGGACGGCCCCCTGCCGGATGACTCCCGAAGAGCTTCAGGCCGCTCGCGATCGCGTCGTACCCGACGTGGTCGCGGGCGGTCTGCGTGTGCTGTTCTGCGGGATCAACCCGAGCCTCATGACTGCTGCCACGGGGCACCATTTCGCCCATCCAGGCAATCGGTTCTGGCCGGTACTGCATCGATCAGGCTTCACGCCCCGGCAGCTGCAACCGTCGGAACAGACGCAACTCCTCGACTACGGCCTGGGCATCACCAATGTGGTGGCCAGGGCCACGGCCCGGGCGGACGAGCTGGGCACGGAGGAATTCCGCGAGGGCGGAAGAGCGCTTACGGCCAAGGTCGAAGAGCTGGGCCCGCTGTGGCTGGCGGTGGTCGGTGTCACCGCATACCGCACGGCCTTCGGCGATCGCCGTGCGCGGATCGGCCCGCAGGAGCGGACCATCGGCGGCGCCCGCGTCTGGGCGTTGCCCAACCCGAGCGGCCTGAACGCACACTGGACCGTGAGCACCATGGCCGACGAGTACGCCCGGCTGTCGGAGGCGGTCGGCGAAGGCATCTGACGCTCCGGTGTGCCGCGCCACGGGCACCCCGGTACGGAGCCGGCGCGTCGACGGCACCGTCACACCACCGGCACCGTCACATCACCGGCCGGCCCGAAGCAGCACCGGTCGCAGCCTGCTGTACCCGCGCACCGACACCGGGCGGAGCGCTCTGAGGGTGTATGCCGCCATGCCGGCCAGTTCGCCGGCGAAGGCGGTGTCGGCCAGCACTGTGTTGGGGCGGGCCACGGCGGTGAGCCGGGCCGCGACATTCACAGCGCCCCCGTAGACGTCACCGAAACGACTGAGGACGGCACCGTGGGCCAGCCCGGTCCGCATCTGGGGCAGCCCTTTTTCCGCCTCGGCGCGGGCGGTGAGTTCCAGGGCGATGTCGGCGGCCGCGGACGCCGATTCGCACACGAAGAGCACTTCGTCGCCGATGGTCTTCACCACCCGGCCACGGCCGTCGGCGACCACATCGCCGGTCAGGCTCTCGAACCGGTCGAGTACACGGACCAGTTCGGTGGTGTCCAGTCCACGGGTCATCCGCGTGTAGCCGACCATGTCGGTGAAGCCAACCGCCCGGTCCCGGACGTCAGCACTCGCGCGGGGCGGCACCGGACCGCCCGATGCCGTGCCTCCCTGCCCCTGCCCCTGCCCCTGCCCCTGCCCCTGCCCAACACGCGTATCTGCATCCGCCTCGGCCTCCGCGAGTACCCGTCCGGTGTACGCCGCGAGATGGCGACGCCACACATGCCGCTGCAGAAGCTCCAGCTCCGGCAGGAGCGCCGCGGCGTGGTCCATCAGCTCACCCCCGCCCGAAGGATGCCCCGAGTCACGATTCATCCAGGTCCAGAGGGTGTGCACCTGCCATTCGGCGAGCCGGGACAGATGATGTCCCAAAGCTCGCGCCATCATCGTTTCGCTCTCCTCGGTGATGAGTCCGGATTCGATGAGCCGCTCCCCCGCGCACAGCGCGTCGACATCGGCATCGGTGAACACCAGGGCGTCGTCGTCGACCACAGGAAACCCGAGCGCGCGCCAGATCTGCGCGGTGCGCTCCGGCCCCACCCCGGACCGCTCGGCGACTTCCCGCCTCGTCCAGACGCGGCCGCCACCGAGCAGCACCTCCTCGACACTCCGCCGCAGTTGGTCGCCACCGGGCGGAGACATCGGTTCCTCCGCCGGTTCTGCCACACTCATGTGGTGTGCACGATCAGCACATCGAGGTCTGCCTTTCGGGCGATGTCCGCGGGGACGGATCCGAGAATGCGCCCGGCGAGCGAGCGCAGCCCCCGGTTCCCGACGACCAGGAGGTCGGCCGAGCACTCCCGGGCGGTCCGGACCAGTGCGGTCACCGGTTCGTCCTGCACCGCGATCGACCGCACATCGACCGCACCCTGCGCGCGGGCCCGGTCCCTGGCGGTCCGCAGGGTTTCCTCGGCAGGTGCCGACCCCACCACCTGATACGCCTCTGCTCCCAACTGGTCCCGCGCCAGGGCGAGCTCGGGCCCACGCATAGGCAGATACGCGCAGGCGATCACGAGCTCGGCCCCACAGGCTGCGGCAAGTCGAGCCGCCCCCTCGACCGCTGAGAAAGACGACTCCGAGCCGTCGGTGCCGACCATGACAGTCCGGTAGGCGACCACAACAACCTCCATACCAGAGAGTGAACTTACTCTGGAGTAAGATAGAGTCCGCCGACCCACCGGGCAAGGGCGGGAGGGCGTGCGACACGGATTCGCCGCCCTGCCCCACCCCGACGGGAGAGCAACCGCGTGGGGTACCGCAGCGGGGTACCGCCGTCCTTGCCGAGGCGCCTCTGTCGGCCGGGCAGCGAAGGCGCTCAGCAGCAGTCATCCCGCCCAGCACGCAACAACGACGGCCTCGCCACCCCCGCAGGCGTGGGAAGAGTTGCCGGCGCCGCGTCACCCTCACTCGGGGCCGGCGGTCCTCGCCGTCAGGGCGGGTCGACCGCGGTAACCAGAACACCCAGCTCACAGCCCGGCCCGTCGTCCTCCTGGTAGAGCACCACGGCGATCCACCGGCCTTCCGCATTCCACAACTGGAGATACTCACAGTTAGCGACTGGTTCGGCCCAGGGTTCGGCTATCACCTCCCCTCTCGTCATCCGCTCCTGTGCGCTCCACAGACTGACCACCTGCGATTCGCCCCAGCGCAAGGTGAGCAACGTGAGCAGCGCATCGTATTCAGCCAGGCACTGCGCCCGATGTTCCGCCCGGTCCGCGCCGTCCCCCTCCAGAGTGCCGTCCTCACCGATGAGGAGTGCCGTGTGGTAGCCCGGTCCGCTGACTCCTGAGCCCGACGGAACGCGTTCCGGAGGAAAGTCCTTTGTGCGCATCCCGTCGATGAGACGAAGGTGGTGTGCGGTGGTCATACCATCAGTAAACTCCCCCGCACTGACACTTGGCCCTGACCAGCCCGGCCCTTCGCTCCCCCGGAGCCTGGAAGCAGCCACACGGCCTGCGGGCGTGCCCCCCCTCGATCGCCGCGCCTCAGACGTCCCGCTTCCGCAGGGTCCACCAGCCGGCGATCAGTGCGACAGCCGCCCACCCCGCGGTGACGGCCAACCCCGTCCACGGCCCGAGGCTTCCCTCATTATGTCCGCGGATCACCAACTGCCCTGCGCGGTCGGGAAGATACTGGGCTGCGCCTCCCGCTATGTCTCCGACCACGAAGGGAACGATCAGGATGAAGGGGATGAGCAGGCTGAGCACGGCAACCGCACTGCGCAACACCGCCGTCAGCCCTGCCGCGAACAGGGCCATCAGAGCGAGGTAGACGCCACCACCGAACGCGGCGCGCAGGGCGGCTGGTTCACCGAGACGAATCGCGTACTCGCCCATGAACAGCTGTCCCACGAGAAATGTGGTGAAGCTGGTGACCAGCCCCACAGCCAGTGCGAGCCCGCCGATCACCGCCATCTTCGCGAGGTAGAAGAGGCTGCGACGGGGGACGACCGTGAGCGATATCCGCAGGGCTCCGTCATGGAACTCGGACGACAGAGCGGTGGCCCCGAAGGAGATAGCCGCGATCTGGCCGAAGTTCAGCGCGTAGAAGGCGAAGAAGAGGAGGTCGTTCTCCTGCGTGCCGGCTTCCGCCTGCCCGATGGTGGAGAAGACGAGGACCGTGATGAGGAGGGTGGCGGCGAAGACCCCGACGAGAGAACCGGCAACGGACCGCACCGATCTGATTTTGATCCACTCGGAGTGCAGTACTGCGGTCGTCGACGTGGTCATGCTGGTCAGACCTCCTTGCCGGTGCTGGGGGACATGGTGGCGGCGAATTCCGTCTCGGCAGCCGTGAGATCGAGGTAGGCCTCTTCCAGCGTGGGCTGTTCGTCGATGAGTTCGAGCAGAGGGATTCCTGCCGAGGCGGCAAGGACACCGATCTTCTCCGCCGAGGCTCCGGTGGCCCTCCAGCACCCGTCGTCCCCCAGCATCGTCTCGCACCCCTCGCGGGTCAGCGCATCGCGCAGCCGCGCGGGTTCCGTCGTGCGGAACCGGACGGCGGACCGGTTCCGGGAGGCGAGGAACTCCCGCATCGGCATGTCGACAAGGAGCCTTCCCTTACCGAGGACGACCAAGTGATCGGCGAACGAAGAGGTCTCGTTCATCAGGTGGCTGGAGACCAGGACCGTGCGGCCTTCACCGGCGAGCTTCCGCATCAGCTCCCGGATCCAGACGATGCCTTCCGGATCCAGTCCGTTCGACGGCTCGTCCAGCATCACCACCTCCGGGTCACCGAGAAGCGCCGCGGCGATACCGAGCCGCTGCCGCATTCCGAGCGAGTAAGTCTTGATCCGCCGCCCGCCCACCGGGCCGAGACCGGCCTCCGCAAGCACCTCTTCGACTCTGCTGCCCGCTATACCGTTACTGGTGGCGAGCGCGAGCAGGTGATTGCGGGCGGTGCGCGAGCCGTGTGCGGCCTGAGCGTCGAGCAGCGCGCCGACACGGCGCAGCGGATCGCCCAAGGACGCGTAGGGCCGGCCGCCGATCGTGGCCGAGCCTCCGGTCGCCCGGTCCAGGCCGAGGACCAGGCGCATGGTGGTTGACTTTCCCGCGCCGTTCGGCCCGAGGAAGCCGGTCACCCGGCCAGGTCGCACGCTGAACGTGAGGTGGTCCACGGCACGGGTGGTTCCGTAGTCCTTGGTGAGCTCATGCACGTCGATGCTGGTCATGCCCTCAGCCTGGCCGCCGGTCCCTGTCCCTGCCTCCCTCGCCGGGGTGGTTCGTCTCCCTCTCCCGGGGGAGCCGCCTTCACGGCCTGCCCTGGCACGATGGCCGCATGCGCCGCTACTTCTCCTTGCTGGCCAGGCCGGCCACGTACAGTCGTTGGCTGCACCTGCTCATTCCGGCCGCAGCGATCAGCGTGTGGTTGTTCATCTCCATGAGCGAGCCGTGGATGCCACTCCTCTTCGCGGTTCCCGTCGGGCTGCTTCCGGCGATGCGCCTGGCCGAAGGCGTCCAGGCGCAGTTGCTCCTCACTCCGGAGCAGCGGGGCCGCCCCGACGCCGCGATCTCCGCCGCGCCCGCCACGACATGGGCAGCTCGTTGGCGCACCGTTGTCTGGCTGCAGCTGCGGCTGGTGCTCGCGGCAGTGACATGTACCGCGACGGTCTGGCTGCCGGCGACGGCGGTCGATCTCGTGGGAGGTTCGTTCGGACGGCGTCCGAGCGATAATTGGCTGGCCCGTGGGGTCGAGCCCGGCTGGTGGTGCGCCCCGCTCGCACTCGTGCCGATCCTGATACTTCTCGGGCTGGTCGTCCTGTGCGGTGAAGTGGTCACGGCGGCAGCACGGAGGTTGCTGGGACCGTCGCCGACCGAGCGGATGACTGCCTTGGAGGAGCGCACCGAGCAGCTGTTGGAGCGTAATCGCATAGCGCGCGAGCTGCATGATTCGATCGGACATGCGCTGACGGTCGCGGTGGTCCAGGCAGGAGCTGCCAGGGCAGCGGGTAACCCGGATTTCACCGCACGGGCGCTCGCCGCCATCGAGGAGACGGGGCGCCACGCACTGGACGATCTGGAGCGCGTCCTGGGGGTGCTGCGCGAGTCCGACGTTCCCGTCAGCGGACGTCCCACCCTGGCGGAGGCGGACCGGTTGCTTGAGTCGGCCCGCGGCTCCGGGGCGAAGCTCGACGTGGAAATGAGCGGTCCGCTGGAGACCGTGCCCGGCCCGGTGTCCCGAGAGGGCTACCGGATTCTGCAGGAGTCGCTCACCAATGTGCTGCGTCACGCCGGCGCCGTCCCCGTACGGGTGAGGATCGCCGTGGTGAAGGAGAGGCTGGAGCTGGAGGTGGCCAACCCGCTCCCGGGAGCTCCGCACGGCCCGGCCGGTGGCAGCGGGCTGAGGGGCATACGGGAGCGGGCTGCCCTGCTGGGCGGCAGAGCCAGGACCGGCCCGCATGAAGGGGAATGGAGGGTGCACGCGAGCCTTCCCCTGGAGCGCATACGCTGACCCGATGCCGGTTACCGTTCTCCTGGTCGACGACGAGCCCCTGGTGCGCGCGGGACTGCGCGCGGTCCTCGAAGCACAGCCCGACATCGAAGTGGTCGGTGAGGCCGCCGACGGTGCGGCGGTGATCCCCCTGGTGAGCCGGCTGCGCCCCGACGTCGTGGCCATGGACGTGCGCATGCCTCTGATGGACGGCATCGAGGCGACCCGCGCCGTACTGCGCACCGTGGCCGATCCGCCGAAGATCCTGGTGGTGACGACCTTCGAGAACGACGAGTACGTCTACGAGGCCCTGCGCGCGGGCGCCGACGGATTTCTGCTCAAGCGGGCCCGGCCCGCCGAGATCGTGCATGCGGTACGGCTGGTGGCGGAGGGCGAGTCACTGCTGTTCCCCGCTGCCGTCCGGCAGCTCGCCGCTGAATACGGCACGAGCACGGCGCGGGCCGCGATGGAGCGGGCCGCGCTCACCGACCGCGAAGCGGCAGTGCTCCGTCTGATGGCACGGGGCCTGTCCAACGCGGAGATCGCCGTCGAGCTGGTCGTGGGCGTCGAGACCGTGAAGACACACGTCAGCTCGGTGCTCGCCAAGTTGGGGGCCAGGGATCGCACACAGGCGGTGATCGCCGCCTACGAGTCGGGCTTCGTGGCTCCGAGCTGACCGGCGCCGTGCACGGGCGGCGCCCCACTCGCTCGGCACTGCCCACGGCCGAAGCCGCGCTCGACCGGTGCCGCACTCGACCGGTGCCCGCTCCGGCGCGGTTCCGGTCACCGCTCTCCGGGTGCTGGTCGCCGCTCTGGGGGGGGCACCGAGTACGATCCGGCAGACATGCGCACGGACCTGGGAGGACGCACGGTGGCCCGGCTGACCGGTGGGGACCCGTCTCTGCTGCGGAGGATCAATTCCGCGGTGGTGCTGCATGCCCTGCGAGGGGCGGATTCGCCCACGCTCACAGATCTCACCCGGATCACAGGACTGTCCCGTCCCACCGTCGAAGGCGTCATCGAGGGACTCTTCGCGGCCGGCCTGGTGGTCGAAGCGCTGCCGGACGACAGCGGAACCAGGCGCCAGGGCCGCCCCGCAAGGCGGTTCAGGTTCCGTGCCGAGGCCGGGTATCTGCTGGGCATCGAGATCGGCCCGCACCGGGTATCCGCCCTGCTCTCCGGACTGGACGGCCGGATCGTCGGCGCCGGTTCACGGGACGTCTCCGAGACCGCGTGCGCGGACGACCGACTCGAACAGGTCAGAGGCATGATCGCGGATGTTCTGAGGCGTGCCGGGGTACAGCGGAGCAGCTTGCGTGCGGTCGGTGTGGGCAGCCCTGGCATCGTCGAGGCCGACGGCACAGTCCGGCTGGGCACAGCCCTGCCGGACTGGACCGGACTCGCGCTCGGCGAGAGGCTGCGACGTTCGTTCCGGTGCCCCGTCCTGGTGGAGAACGACGCCAACGCCGCAGCGGTGGCGGAGCACTGGAAGGGCGCGGCGACCGAGTCCGACGACATCGTCTTCGTCCTGGCGGGCCTGAGCCCGGGTGCGGGTTCTCTCATCGGCGGACGGCTGCACCGCGGCTTCGGTGGTGCGGCCGGCGAGATCGGCGCACTGCATCTGCTGGGCCGCGATGTCACACCGGAACACCTGCTCTCCACTACGGACACCCCCCTGGACCCCCTGGACGAGCAGGCCGTCGCGGCCGTATTCGCCAAGGCCAGGGACGGCGACGCCGGAGCACAGGCCGCCGTCGCGCGGTTCATACAGCGGCTGGTGCACGACGTCGCGGCTCTGGTCCTGGCACTTGATCCGGAACTCGTGGTGATCGGCGGGTGGGCCGCAGGCCTGGACGGAGTCCTCGATCCACTCCGTGACGAGCTCGCCCGTTACTGTCTGCGTCCACCCCGGGTCGCCCTCTCGCTTCTCGGGGAGGCTGCCGTTGCCACCGGCGCACTGCGGCTGGCACTCGACCACGTGGAGGAACAGCTCTTCGCCGTCGAGGGAACGGCGACGGCCCGGCGCTGAGAGCGACGGGCCGTATGCGGACTTCCTGGAGGCTCAGGAGGCCTTGCGCTCCTGCTCCTCGTGCCTGATCTCCAGCGCGCCGGAGTCCCCGAAGGTGAGCCGGCAGGTGTCGGCCCTGTATGTCGCGACGGAGACGGCTGCCGTACCGGCGGCTGCGAGATACCGGGTGGTGACCACGAGGACCGGGGCGCCCGGGAGACGGTCGAGCTCCTTCGCGTCGTCCGCGCGGGCCGACCCGAGTTCGACCGAGCGGTCCTGGCCGTCGAGGTCGAGGCGGTGCAGTTCCCTCAGGACGCTGCGGGCCCGGGCGGGCCCGGAGGGTGCTTCGATGGCGGAGAGTTCAGGCACGGACGACGTCGGCACGTACAGAAGCTCAGCCGCGACGGCCTGTCCCTGGGCGACGCGTCTGCGGCGCACCAGATGCACCAGCTCTCCGGCGGGGATGTCGAGCATGCCGGCGACTGAGGCGGGAGCGGTCGCCGCGGTGCACTCGAGGGCCTGCCACGCCTCGTCCGTGTCGCCGCCAGCCCAGCCGTGCTGTGCGGTGGCGACGGCCACTCCGACCCTGGGCGGGGCCACGGTCGTGCCCACCCCGCGGCGTCGCTGCAGCCGCCCTTCGAGTTCGAGCTGCTCCAGCGCCTGACGGAGCGTCGCCCTGGCGACACCGAAGCGCGCCGCGAGGTCCCGCTCGTTGGGCAGCACCTCTCCCACCGCGAAGTCCGAGTCGAGTGCCTCACTGAGCACGGTCCTGAGGTGCCAGTACTTCGGCTCCTGCACCGATTCCAGCTGCGTGGTCCCCACCCTGTCCTCCGCATCCGCCCGGTGGCATGTATTCCGCGACGTTATTTATTAAAGGTTCCTGCCTTATCGCTCAGACCTTAGGACGGCGAACCACCTTGGTCAAGACCAATCCTCGCGCCGTGACGCAGCGGAACGGCGCCCTGCCGCAGAGCGTTCACCGGGCGTTCGTGCGGCGTCGAACCCTGGTGACGCGAGGCCCCACAGTCGACACCGTCGAGGCGGCCCGCGGGGCCACGACGACCGGGTGATCGCCGACCGGTCTGCCCCCGTTCCTCAGCAGCCTGCCGACGAAACGGCGAGGGACATGACCACGCGTGAACCGGGCCAGGGAATGCTGCCCCGCTGTCGCCTCCGGCACCTCCGCATGTCCTGCCACTGGGCGGCCGGGCGGCTCGATCATCTGGCGCGACGGCAGCAGCACGGGCGACCGCACCGCTACCGGGGTCCGCCGTGGGACAGCCTCCTCGCAGCAGCGGTCCCCGGCCTCGCTGTGGGGTCCGGCCGCCGGGCGAGGAGCTGGTTCGCGGCCGAACTGGACGCCGCCTCACGCAGCGTCCATCGCCCCTCTCTCTTCGATCCGCCGGCCTGATCGCGGCCAGAACGACCTACGGGACCGCCACCCCCGAGAGATCACAGCCACTCGTTGATCACGGCGATGGCGATGAGGGCGGTCATCCGCAAGGTCACGAGTCGAACACCGTCGGCCGTGAGGTGCATATGAAAGGCATCGAGGTGATTCCGCGGCGCTGGGTCAGCGAGCGGGCATTCGGCCGGCTCATGCATCACCCTCGCCTCGCCCGGGACCACGAGAACCACCCTCACCGCTCCGAGGCCATGATCAAGGTAGCGATGGGGGCGAACTCATGAGCTGTCGGCTCACCCGCGGACAGATCCCGCACCGCCGCGACGCATGACCACCACGCACGGCTTCAACACGAGTTCGTCGGCCCCTGCCGCAGTACCTCGAATCACTGATCCACCAGATCGACACACTCATGCAGCCCCGGCGTCGGCAGACCGGCCCGCTCACGCATCACGGCGATGGCGTGCACCCTCCACCCGGCCGAGACGAGACTGTCCACCTCCGTCTGCACCTCGGCCGAGAGCCGGTCCCACAGAGCATTCCCCATACCCGCGTCGAACCCGACGGGCCTCACTCGAGAGTGACCGCGTCCCCTCGGACCGTCGCCTTGCCGAACAGCTCCGCCGGGACAGTTCACTCTTCAAGCCACCGGCACTCCGGCCAGCTTGTCCGGGTTACGGATGACGTAGACGCACCGGATGACCCCGTCGCCGACGTCGGCCTGGAAGACGGTGTCCACCACTCCGTCCGCGCTGAACACCAGAGCGGGACCGCCGTTGAGCTCCAGGACCCGTACATCCGTGCCGGCCGGCCAGTCCTGCCCCACCGCGATGAGGAAGCGGCCGACCTTGTCCGCGCTCTCGATGACCCGCCGCGGTGCCTTGGCCTTGCCTCCGCTGTCGCTGACGAGACGTACGTCGGGTGCCAGCAGTGCGAGCAACTGCTCCAGGTTCCCGCCCGACGCGGCGGCGAGGAAACGCTCGGTGAGGTCGCGGCGCACCTCCGGATCCACCTCGTACCGCGGCTTGCGCTCCTCCACGTGGCGCTTGGCGCGACCGGCCAGCTGACGTACGGCTGCCTCGGAGCGGTCGAGGGCGGTGCCGATCTCCGCGTACGGGAAACCGAAGGCTTCGCGCAGGACGAAGACCGCGCGCTCCAGCGGGGAGAGGGTCTCGAGGACGACGAGTACGGCGACGGAGACGGAGTCGGCGAGCACCGCGCGCTCCGCGGAATCGGGGACGGCCGGGCCGAATTCGGTGACCACCGGTTCGGGCAGCCACGGTCCCACGTACGCCTCCCGCCGGGACCTCAGGTGACGCAGACGGTCGATGGCCAGCCGTGTGGTGATCCGTACGAGGTAGGCCCTCGGTTCCCGCACGTCCTCGCGCCCGGCCGACGACCAGCGCAGCCATGCCTCCTGCACCACGTCCTCGGCGTCGGCGACGCGGCCGAGCATGCGGTAGGCGACCCCGGTGAGGAAGGGCCGGTTTTCTTCGAACAGATCGGTCACGGTGTCGGCGGTCACTTCTCCATCCCAGCCGACAGGCCTCGGGGTGTCCAGCGGGAATCGCAGGCACCCTTGAACTACAAGCTACCCGGCGGTAATCATTGTTGACGAGGCGTCTCGTTCCGCGCCTCCGCAGTCCGGTACGTCCGTCCCGAGGAGGAGTATGGCCACCACCACGGTCTCGTTCGCGGTCAGGACTCACGTCGGCACTCGCACGGTCGACGTGGCCTACGAACGGAGCGGTACGGGTGAGCCGTTGGTTCTGCTGCACGGCATCGGGCATCACCGTCAGGCGTGGGACCCCGTCCTCCGCATACTGGCGGCGGAGCGGGAGGTCATCGCCGTGGACCTGCCAGGATTCGGCGCCTCACCGGCTCTGCCGCACGGGCTCGCCTACGACCTGCGGACCATGGTGCCCGTGCTCGGTGCGTTCTTCGGCGCCGTTGGCGTGGCCCGGCCGCATGTCGCCGGGAACTCCCTGGGAGGCTTGTTGGCCCTGGAGCTGGGCCGGGAGAGACTCGTACGTTCGGTGACGGCGCTGTCCCCCGCCGGGTTCTGGACACAGGGCGAACGCCGGTACGCCTTCGGGGTTCTGCGGGCGATGCGCGGAGCGGCTCTGGCGATGCCCATGCCACTGATCGAGCGGCTCTCGCAGAGCTCGCCCGGGCGCACAGCGCTCACCAGCACCATCTACGCGCGCCCGGGCCGCCGTTCACCCGGTGCGGTCGTGGCGGAGACCGTAGCGCTGCGCGAAGCCACCGGTTTCGACCAGACCCTCGAGGCCGGTCTGACCGTCGCGTTCACGGACGACGTACCGGACGTCCCGGTCAGCATCGCCTGGGGCAGCGACGACCGCCTCCTCCTGCGCCGGCAGGGCGTCAGGGCCAGGCACGTGATCCCGGGCGCACGGCTCGTCCGGCTGCCGTCGTGCGGCCACGTCCCGATGAACGACGATCCCGCTGCCGTGGCGCGGGTCATCCTCGACACGAGCCGCTGACCGGGATCGGCCCGGAGAGGAGCGTGGCGCGTTCGCCGCATACCGATGCACGCACCTCGCCACCCGCCACCGCCGGGCACGGCGTCCGGCTCCTGGCCGAGGCGGTGCGGAGTGCTCCGGGCGGCACGGGGCGGCCGGGACGTGAGTGGCGCGGGCCGACCGGTTGTTCATCTGTGGTTGGCGTGCCCGCCGCTGCCGGGGACTAGGCATGAGTCCGTACGACCGTGCCGTTCCCGCAGCTCTCTCGCCCTTGGAGGCGCATCGATGTCGAACCGTCCCCCTGTCCCGTCCCCTGCCCGCCGCACCGTGCTGCGTGGCTCGCTCCTGGCCTCGGCCGCGGTCGCCGTGCCCACGGCGATCACCACCGCGCCCGCGTTCGCGCTGTCGGGCCGGCCGAGCGCGTCGTGGGGCGTACAGGTGGGTGATGTGACGACGTCGTCCGCCCTGGTGTGGGTGCGTTCCGACCGGCCCGCCCGGATGGTGGTGGAGACGTCGGCGACGGAGTCCTTCCGCCGCGCCCGCACGTGGCACGGCCCGCTGGTGGACGCCGGTACGGACTTCACCGGCACCACCCCGCTGTACGGCCTGCCGGCCGGCGAGCGGGTCCACTACCGGGTGACGCTCTCGGACCCGCACGACCCCCGACGGACGGGCAAGCCGGTGCACGGAAGCTTCCGCACGGCTCCGGCCCGCCGCCGTGACGGGGTGAGGTTCCTGTGGTCGGGTGACATCGCGGGGCAGGGCTGGGGGATCAACCCCGACATCGGCGGTTACCGGGTGTACGACGAGATGCGCCGCCTGGACCCGGACTTCTTCCTGTGCAGCGGCGACAACATCTACGCGGACGGGGTGATCGAGCCCAGCGTGACGCTGCCCGACGGGCGGATATGGCGCAACGTCACGACCCCGGAGAAGTCGAAGGTCGCCGAGACGCTGGACGAGTACCGCGGCAACTTCCGCTACAACCTGCTCGACGACAATCTGCGGGCCTTCAACGCTCAGGTCCCCTCCATCATCCAGTGGGACGACCACGAGGTGCGGAACAACTGGTACCCGGGGCAGATCCTCGACGACGTCCGCTACACCGAGAAGAACGTGGACCGGCTCGCGGCGCGTTCGATGCAGGCGTTCCGCGAGTACTTCCCGGTACCGACACTGCAGAGCTCCCCGGCCGAGCGGCGCATGCACCGTGTCGTACGGCACGGACCTCTGCTCGACGTGTTCGTGCTGGACATGCGGTCCTTCCGCAACGCCAACTCCCCCGGGCGCCAGGCCGACGACGCCACGGGCATCCTCGGGGCCGAGCAGCTGAGCTGGCTCAAGCGCGAACTGTCGAGGTCACGCGCGGTGTGGAAGGTGATCGCAGCCGACATGCCGCTGGGGCTGGTCGTCCCGGACGGAGCCACCGACATCGAGGCGGTCGCACAGGGCGACCCGGGCGCCCCGCTCGGGCGGGAACTGCAGATCGCCGAGCTGTTGCGTCACATCAAGCACCGGCGCATCACCGGCACCGTCTGGCTGACGGCCGACGTGCATTACACCTCGGCCCAGCACTACGCCCCCGAGCGCGCGGCCTTCAAGGACTTCGCGCCCTTCTGGGAGTTCGTCTCGGGCCCGCTGGCCGCGGGCGGGTTCCCCGCCAACGCGCTGGACGGCACGTTCGGTCCGGAGCGGGTCTTCGTCCGGGCACCGGACCGGGCGAACGTGTCGCCCATGGAGTCGCCGCAGTTCTTCGGAGAGGTCGACATCGACGGCGGGAGCGGGGAGTTGACCGTACGTCTCCGGGCCCAGGGTGGCGCGGTCCTGTTCAGCAAGGTGCTGCAGCCGGGCCGCACCGGGCAGTGACCCGCGAAAAACGTACGGAAGACGACCAGATCGACACGTAACCCATCAGTCACAATGCGTTCGTGATCAGGCAACACCGTTCGGTCACAGTGAAGGCATGACTGATGTGACATCCGCGAAGAGTGCCCGCCGTCCGCACCACTGGCGGCGGGACCTGATCGAACTGGCCGCGCTCTTCACGGCGGTCGCCGTGGCCGACGCGATCGCCAACCTGATCGGGCACCAGCCCGACGGCCCCTATCTGCTGATCGCCTCGGCCGTGGCCCTGGTCGCCACGGCCGCCTTCCATACCTGGTGGGCACGGCGGCACAGCCACGCACCGCCCCCGGACACCGATACCGGCGCCGGACTCCCCGCCGCCGGCGCGGGAGAGGGCGTCGCGGGAGAGGACGGCGACGGCGGAACGGTGCTGTGGCGGCTGCGGACGACGGTGCGGGATGCCCCGGGCACCCTCGCGGCCCTCTGCGTCGCCCTCGCCCGTCACCGGATCGACATCCTCACCCTGCAGACCCACCCGCTGGCCGAGGGCACCGTCGACGAGTTCCTGCTGCGTGCGCCCTCCGCGCTGCCCGCACAGCACCTCACCCGGGAGGTCGCCGCCGCCGGCGGGTCCGCCACCTGGATCGAGCGCGCGGACGCCCACGACCTCGTGGACACTCCCACCCGGGTCCTCGGCCTCGCCACCCGCACGGCTCTGGACGCTGCCGAGCTCCCGCTCTCTCTGCGCCGGCTCCTGGGCCGGTGCACCATCCACTCGCTTCCCGCCCTGTCGATCACCGGCCGCCCCACCGGGGAGAGCGCACCGGTGGAAGGCGTCCTGGAGGAGACCGTGATGCGGCTGCGCGACCCGTCGGGCGGTGTCATCACCGTCGAGCGGCCCTATCTCCCCTTCACCCCGACCGAGTTCGCCCGAGCCAGGGCCCTGGTCGAGCTCGACGCACGGCTCGGCCCGCGCGTGCCGCGCAGCGAGGACGTCCTCACCCTGCCCGAGGGCAACGAGATCACGGTGCGCCGCGCGGACCGCGGTGACCTCGAAGCGGCCCTCGCCATGCACGGCCGGTGCTCCGAGCAGACCCTCGGCCTGCGCTACCACGGCCCGGTGCGGGACGCCGACGGGTATCTGGACCACCTGCTGAGCCCGCGCTTCGGCCGTACGCTCGCCGTGCAGACGGCCTCCGGCCGGCTGGTGGCGCTGGGCCATCTCCTCTGGGACGGGGACGAGACCGAGGTCGCCCTGCTCGTCGAGGACGCCTGGCAGCGCCGCGGGATCGGTTCCGAGCTCCTCGGCCGGCTGGTGGCCCTGGCCGTCGAGGCGGGCTGCGAGAGCGTGTACGCGGTGACACAGGCGCACAACACCGGGATGGTGGCCGCCATGCGGTCGCTCTCGCTGCCTCTCGATTACCAGATCGAGGAGGGCACCCTGGTCGTCACCGCTCGGCTGACCACGGCTCCCGCCCGGCCGATGACGGAACCGGTGACCCGCCCGGGGGCGCCGTCGACGCTGCGGCCGCTCCCCCGGGCCGAGCAGGCGGAGCAGCACTGAGCGCCTGACAGAGGTCCGCCCAGAGGTCCTCGACGTCCTCCAGCCCGACCGACATGCGCAGCAGACGGTCGCCGACACCAGCGGCTCTCCGGTCTCCCTCACCCACGATGCGGTGGCTGATGGAGGCCGGGTGCTGGATGAGCGTGTCCACGCTGCCGAGACTCACGGCGGGTGTGATCAGCCGTACTCCGGCAATGATCCCGTGAGGGTCCCCGAACACCTCGAAGGACACCATCGCGCCGCCCACCGCCGGGTAGTGGACCCGCTCGACCCGGGGGTCGGCGGAGAGCCTGCGGGCCAGCTCCGCCGCGGCGGCCGACGCGGCCCGGACCCGAACCGGCAGCGTGGACAGCCCGCGCAGCAGCAGATAGCCGGCCATCGGATGCAGCACACCCCCGGTGGCGAACCGCACCTGCCGCAGCGTCGCGGCGAATTCTTCGTCGCAGGCGACGACGCCGCCCATCACATCACCGTGACCGCCCAGGTACTTGGTGGCGCTGTGCAGCACGATCCGGGCACCGTGTTCGAGTGGCCGCTGCAGCACGGGGGTGGCGAAGGTGTTGTCGACGAGGAGTGGCACGGACCCGCAGGAGTGCGCCACGGCCCGGATGTCGATCTCGGCCAGCGTCGGGTTGGCGGGCGTCTCGATCATCACCAGACCGGTGTCCGGGCGGATCGCCTCCGCGATGCCCGCCGGATCCGTCCAGGTCACCTCGGTGCCCAGGAGCCCTGCGCCCAGGAGGTGGTCGCTGCACCCGTAGAGCGGACGCACCGCGACCACATGGCGCAGCCCCAGGCTCGCGCGGGCCAGCAGGACGGCGGTGAGCGCCGCCATTCCGCTGGCGAAGGCGACTGCGCTGTCACTGCCTTCCAGCCGGGCCAGTGCCGTTTCGAAGCGGGCCGTCGTCGGGTTGTCCAGGCGTGCGTACACGGGCGGCCCGTCGGGCCTGGCCCCGGTGGTGGCGAACGCGTCGATGCGCTCGGCCTCGCCCCGGGAGTCGTACGAGGGATAGGTGGTGGACAGGTCGATCGGCGCGGCGTGCAGACCGAGGGAGGCGAGATCGTCGCGTCCGGCGTGCACGGCTTCGGTGGCGAGCGCCCTGGACCGGAAGGGGGGCCGGGATGTCAGCGAAGAGGCTTCGGTGTCCATGACACCAGCCTGAACATCAACCGGCCGACGAGGCCCGAAGAGCGTGCTACGTTCGGCCGATGTCTGAATCCGTCGCTCTAGATCCGGTCGATCTGCACATTCTGCGCCTCCTGCAGAACGATGCTCGGACGACGTACCGGGAGCTGGCGGCCGAGGTCGGAGTGGCACCGTCCACGTGTCTGGACCGGGTGGCACGGCTGCGCCGGTCCGGTGTGATCCTCGGTCACCGGCTGCGGCTCGATCCGGCGCGGCTCGGCCGTGGCCTGGAGGCGCTCCTCCTGGTACAGGTCCGGCCCCACCGCAGGGAGCTCATCGGCCCGTTCGTCGAGCGGATCAGAGGGCTTGCGGAGTCCCGGGCGTTCTTCCACCTCACCGGACCCGACGACTACCTGGTGCATGTGGCCGTCGCCGATCCGACGGATCTGCAGCGCCTGGTGCTGGACGAGTTCACCTCCCGCCGCGAGGTGGCTCGTGTGGAGACCCGGCTGATCTTCCAGCAATGGGAGTGCGGCCCCCTGATGCCGCCCGCGGCCGGCCCGCGGAGAGCGGCCGGGACCTCGGAGCCGCGCACCGACTCCTCCGTACCGTAAGAGGATCTTCCTCCGGCCGAAGTCACTGTCCCCCGTGACGTGAGGGGCTTCGGCGTACGAAGATGTCCACATGTCAGACACATCGAGCAGCGCGCTGCCGCGCCAGGTCGCCGACGCCTACGTCGACGCATACATCGCACTCGACCCGATCACCGGTACCTACCTCGGTGTCGCGGAAAGCTCCCGCCGGCTGCCCGATTTCTCGCCCGCCGGCCAGGAGGCCATGGCCGCTCTCGTCCGCGCCACCCTCGCGAAGCTCGACGACGCCGAGCAGGTGCCGGGCGCGGACACCGACGAGGAAAGGCGTTGCGCACGGCTGCTGCGGGAACGCCTGACCGCCGAACTCGCCATCCACGAGGCCGACGAGGGCCTGCGAGCCGTATCCAACATCCACTCCCCGGCGCACAGCCTCCGTGATGTGTTCCCGGCGACGCCGACCACGACGGACGAGGACTGGGCGGCGGTCGTGGACCGCCTGCGCGCGGTGCCGGCCTCGCTCGAGGGATACCGGGCCTCGCTGGCGCTCGGTCTTGAGCGCCGGCTGTACGGCGGCCCGCGCCCGACCGCGACGTTCATCGGCCAGCTGGGGACCTGGGCGGGGGAGGACGGCCCGGGATTCTTCCAGGAGTTCGTGGCCGAGGGTCCCGGCTCGCTGCGCACGGAGCTGGACGAGGCGGCCGGGCAGGCGGCCGCGGCCCTGGTGGCGTTGCGGGACTGGATGAGGGAGGTGTACGCCCCTGCCGTGGAGGGTGCCCCCGACACCGTCGGGCGGGAGCGTTACGCCCGCTGGTCGCGCCAGTTCAACGGCACGGATCTGGATCTCGACGAGGCGTACGCGTACGGCTGGTCCGAATACCACCGCCTGCTGGCCGAGATGAAGACGGAGGCGGACAAGGTCCTCCCGGGCGCGGGCCCTTGGGAGGCGCTCGCCCATCTCGATGTGCACGGCAAGCACATCGAGGGCGTGGACGAGGTCCGGGTCTGGCTGCAGGGCCTGATGGACGAGGCCATCGAGGCGCTCGACGGCACCCACTTCGAACTCGCCGAGCGGGTACGCAAGGTGGAGTCCCGCATCGCTCCTGCGGGGGGCGCCGCCGCTCCGTACTACACGGGGCCCTCGGAGGACTTCTCGCGCCCCGGCCGCACCTGGCTCCCCACCATGGGCGAGACCCGGTTCCCCGTCTACGACCTGGTGTCCACCTGGTACCACGAGGGTGTGCCGGGCCACCACCTGCAGATCGCGCAGTGGACGCACGTGGCCGAGAGCCTCTCGCGTTACCAGGCGTCGGTCGGCCAGGTCAGCGCCAACGCCGAAGGCTGGGCGCTGTACGCGGAGCGGCTCATGGACGAACTGGGCTTCCTGCCCGACGCGGAACGCCGCCTCGGCTATCTGGACGCGCAGATGATGCGCGCCTGCAGGGTGATCGTCGACATCGGGATGCATCTGGAGCTGGAGATCCCCGGCGACTCCCCGTTCCATCCGGGTGAACGGTGGACCCCGGAGCTGGCCCAGGAGTTCTTCGGCAGCCACAGCGGCAGGCCCGCCGACTTCGTGGAGAGCGAGCTGACCCGCTACCTGTCGATGCCGGGGCAGGCCATCGGTTACAAACTGGGCGAGCGTGCCTGGCTGTTGGGCCGGGAGAACGCCCGGAAGGCGCACGGCGACGCGTTCGACCTCAAGGCCTGGCACATGGCGGCCCTGTCGCAGGGGTCGCTCGGGCTGGACGACCTGGTGGACGAGCTGTCCAGGCTCTGAACCGGGCGAGGCCGGGGGGCCGGTGAGCGATCACCTGCCCCCGGGTCCGCACGCTCCCCCACCGACGGCCAGAAGGACGCATCCGCATGACTCCGCCCGGCTTCCTGTTCTGCTCCGACCCGCTACGGCCGCACCGACCCGATCCGCAGTTCGGACAGGAGTCGTCCGCGGCACGGCGCGCCGGGGCGCAGACCGCGCTGGTCGATCACGATGCGCTGCTCGCCGGTGACGCGCAGGGCGCCGTCGGCCGGGTGCGCCGGGACTCGGGGGCCTACTGGTACCGGGGCTGGATGGTGCCGCCCGCCCGCTACACGGAGTTGGAGCGCGCCCTCGCCGCCCGTGGCTGTGCACTGCTCACCGATGCCGCGGCGTACCGCACCGCTCATGAACTCCCAGGCTGGTACGAGGCGTTCACCGAGCTCACACCACGCAGCGTCTGGCGTCCCCTGGCCGCCGGAGCCGCTCTGCCGGATCCTTCCGCGTGGTCGGAGCTCGCCGGGGAGCTCGGTCCCGGCCCCGGCATCGTCAAGGACTTCGTGAAGTCCCGCAAGCACGAGTGGCTGGAGGCGTGCTTCGTGCCGGAGCTGGGGGACACGGGCCGGCTCGCCCGCGTCGTCGGCCGATTCGTCGAACTGCAGGGGGACTTCCTGGCAGGCGGCGTGGTGCTGCGCGCGTACGAGCCGTTCGTGCGGGGCGGAGAGGCACGTGTGTGGTGGGTGGACGGGGAACCCGTGCTGGTGACCGCCCATCCGGACACGCCCGGCCAGGTACCCGCCCCCGGCCTCGACGCCGTCGGCGAGGCGGTGCGCGCGCTCGGCTGCCGGTGGGTCACCACCGACCTGGCCCTGCGGGAGGACGGGGTGTGGCGGGTCGTGGAGGTCGGTGACGGCCAGGTCAGCGGTCTGCCGGCCGATGACGACGGGCACCGCCTCTTCACATCGCTCCTCGGCGCGTGAGCCCTTCGCCCTGGTTCGGTGAGCCACGCACCCGGTTCCGCCCTCGCCGGTTCAGCGGCCGCAGTCCTCGGCGCCCGCGGGCGCGGTGAGCGTGTCGACGGTGCGCCGCTGCGGCCAGTCCAGGCTCTCGAAGGCGAATCCCTCGCGTATCCCGTACTCGAATCCGCCGAGCATCGCCTTGCCCCGGTAGCCCAGTTGGGCGAGGGCCGGAGCGGACCGGGTACGCCGCGTCGAGGAGGTCACCGGGAGGATCGGCACCCTGGGCGCCGTGACCACCAGCATCGTGTACTCCTCGCCCCTCCCCCGTCGGCCGATCAGCCGCTGAGCGGGCCTGCCGCCCGGTGGACCACCGCCGAACCGCGCCGGTCCTTCACGACCTCGAGCTGGGCGGGGATCCGGCGCCGCAGGTCGGCCACGTGGCTGACGATGCCGACGCTGCGGTCACGTTCACGCAGCGAGTCCAGTACGTCGAGGACCTCGTCCAGTGTCTGGTCGTCGAGGCTGCCGAAGCCCTCGTCGATGAAGAGCGTGTCCAGGCGTACCCCGCCCGCCTCGTCCGTCACCACGTCGGCCAGCCCGAGGGCCAGGGCGAGCGAGGCGAAGAAGGTCTCTCCGCCGGACAGCGTGGCCGTATCCCGCTCCCGGCCCGTCCATGAGTCGACGACGTGCAGTCCGAGACCCGCCCGGCGGCCGCCGCTGCGCTCGTCGGAGTGGACCAGCGTGTAACGGCCCGACGACATCCGCTGGAGGCGCGCCGTCGCCGCGGCGGCCACCTGTTCGAGGCGAGCGGCCAGTACGTACGCCTCCAGGCGCATCTTGCGCTCGTTGTCCACGGAGGTGCCCGCGGTCAGCCCGGCGAGACGGGCCACCCTCGCGTGCTCCTGACGCACGGGCCCCAGCGCGCGTACCTCGTCCTCGGCGCGGCGGGAGAGCCGGCCCAGCTCCGCACTGCGCTCCTCCGCGGCGGCGTGCGCGGCGGCACCGTCGCGCAGGGCCTTCGAGGCCAGGTCGTACGCCGCTTCGGCAACGTCCGGCATCGCGGGCGGACGGGTGGCGGCGGCCCGGGCGTCCTCCTCGGCGAGCCGGTCGGCGACCGTGGCGGCCTCCGCCTGCCAGGCGTCGATCCGTTGCTGGAGCTCCCGCTGCGCGGTGTCTCCGAGAAGCTTCGCGGCAGCGGCCCGCGGTGTGTCGAACCCGGCCCGGAAAGCTGCGTCGGCCAGCCTGCCGTCAGCTTCCTTGAGGCGCTCGGCCGCACCCTGTTCCGCGCGGAGCGCCTCGGCCGCGCCGGCCAGCAGCCCGGCGCGCCGGTCCAGCAGCTCCGCGTGCTCGGCCACCGAGTCACAGGCGCCACGGGCCTTCACCAGGTCGGCTTCCAGCGCGGCCTGTTCGCGGTCGAGCGCCTCGCGCTGGGAGGTACGGGCAGCCGCTCGCCGCTCGGCCCGCTGCCGGTCGTCGAGCCGGCCCAGGTGCTCACGCTCCGCGGCGGCGAGGGCCTCCCTGGCCGCGTGTGTTCCCGCCGCCAGACGGTGCGCGTCCATGTGGTCCCGGGTCAGGCGGTCGACGGCCGCCCTCAGTTCGGCCACGGACGCTGATTCGCGGCCGGCCGGTCCGGTCATGCCTTCGCCGTCCTCCGTGGCCGACACCTCGGCCCGTGCCGCGGCCAGGCGTTCGCGCAGGACCCCGAGCTCGCTCTCCGCCTCCGCACGGGCCCGGTCGGCCCGCTGGTGAGCGGCGAGTGCCGCCTCCTCCGTGGCCCGGTCCACATGGCCTGCCTCCGCGCGGGCCGGGGCCGGGTGCTCGGCCGATCCGCACACGGTGCAGGCGACGCCGTCGACGAGCTGACCGGCCAGTTCCGCCGCGATGCCGCGCAGCCGCTGTTCCCGGAGTCCCAGCCATTTCTCGTGCGCGCCCACGGCACGCTCACGGGCCTCGGTCAGGGCCTCAGCCATCGCCCTCTCCCGCAAGCCGAGCGCGTCGCGCCGCTGTGCCGCTTCCAGCCTCCTGCGCGCGGGGGCGAGCCGGCCGGCCAGCTGTTCCGCGCGGGTCGCGGCGTCCTGTGCCGTCTCGACGGCTTCCCTGAGGGCGCGGTGGCCGGCGTCCCAGCCGGCCAGCCACTCCCCCGCCTCCTGGATCAGTTCGTCGTCGGAGCGGGACTGCCTTTCCAGGCCTGCCCGTTCGGCGTCGATCTCCCGGCTCCGCCGTTCGGCACGGCGCGCGGCGTCGAGTGCGCCGAGCTCCGCCCTCAGTTCGCGTTCCCTCCCGGCCAGTTGCTCGGAGCCCGCTTCGGCCAGCTCGGGGGGCAGCCGGGCGCAGGACCTCTCCCGGGCCACGACAGCCGCGCGGTGGGCCCGCTCCGCCGCGTCGCGGAGGTCGAGCGCCGGAGCGACCAGATCCGCCTTGCGCGCGTGTGCGAGCTGTTCGTGGCAGCGGTCGCGTTCCGCGCGGCGGTCCTCCAGGCCCACCGCGCGGCGACGGGTCTCCTCGTACCGCTGCTGGAGCCGGGCGAGTTCACGCTCGGCCTCGAGTGCGTGGCGGGCGGCGGTGCTCCGCTCCTCCGCCCCGGCCAGGACGCACCGGGCGATGTCGAGCCGCTCACGCGCTCCGCCACGCGCGACGGCGGCCCACTGCAGGACCCCCTCGGCGAGCCCGGGCTCACCGGGCCGCTCCTCGGGCGGCGCGGTCTCCTCCGCCGCGGGTCCGGCCGCCTGCGCGATGCGCTGGGCGAGGGCGAGGATCTGCTCGTCCCCCGCCTTGACCCTGGCTTCGGCGGCCCGTCGCAGCTCAGCGAGGCGCTCCTCGACGGCCGCGAAACGGCGGGTGTCGAAGAGCCGGCCGAGCAGCTTTCCACGTGCCTCCGCGTCGGCCCGCAGGAAACGTGCGAAGTCGCCCTGCGGCAGCAGCACCACCTGGCAGAACTGATCGCGGCTCATTCCGATGAGTCCGCCGATCTCCTCACCGATCTCCTGGTGGGAGCGGCTGAGCGCCTGCCAGCCGTGCTCGGCGTCGTATTCGCGCAGCCAGCTCTGCGCCTTCTCGGTCGTGACCCCGCCGCCCCTCTTCTTGGGGCGGGGCTGGGCGGGCCGCCGGGTCACTTCCAGGCGCCGCCCCCCGACGGTCAGCTCCAGGCGCACCTCGGTCGGCCGGTCCACCGGGGCGTGGTCACTGCGCAGGGAGGTGCCGGGGCTCTGGCGGGCGCCGGGCACCGCTCCATACAGGCCGTAGCAGACGGCGTCGAGGACGGACGTCTTGCCCGCGCCCGTCGGCCCGTGCAACAGGAAGATCCCGGCCGATGACAGTACGTCGAAGTCGACTTCCTGGGTGCCGCCGAAGGGACCGAACGCGGTCAGGGTGAGCTTGTGCAGTCTCATCGGGACACCTCGTCGACTCCGTCGGCGACCCGTACGTCGTCGAAGGCCGCGCTCAGCACCGCCCGCTCCTGCTCACTGGGGCCGGTCCCGCCGCGTACATGGGCCACGAAGTCCTCCGCCACCTGCTGGTCGTCCCGCCCCCTGAGCCGCTGGGCGTACGAGTCGGAAGGGTCGTGGGAAGCACGTTCGGGGTCGAAGGCCAGGCTGAGGGTGTGCGGGAAACGCTCGAGCAGGCGTGTCATCGGGTCGTCGGGCCGCGCCGGGTCGGTGAGGGTCGCCTCCACCCAGGAGTCCTGGTGCCGTTCGAGAGCCGGGTCGTCCAGCAGTGTGCCGAGGCGGCCGCGGAGCCGTGCGAGCGGGCGGGGCACCGGGCAGTCGACGCGTTCCGCGACGAGAGCTCCGCCGGGGCCGAGGTCGATCAGCCACATCGTCTTGCGGTGCGCGTGCTCGGAGAAGGAGTACGCGAGGGGCGAGCCCGAGTAGCGCACGCGTTCCGTGACCGTCTGGCAGCCGTGCAGGTGGCCGAGGGCCACGTAGTCGACGCCGTCGAAGACCCCCGCGGGAACGGCGGCGACACCGCCGACCGTGATGTCGCGTTCGCTGTCGCTGGGTTCGCCGCCCGCCACGAACGCATGGGCGAGCACCACGGACCGGGTTCCGTCGGGCCGGGAGGCGAGATCGGCCCGCACCCGGTCCATCGCCGCGGTGAGCACGGCTTCGTGCCCTGCCTTCGACGCGCCCAGGCTGTCCTTGACGAGAGCGGGTTCCAGGTAGGGCAGCCCGTAGAACGCCACATCGCCCCGTGCCCCCCGCAGGACGACGGGGGTGGCGCAGTGGCCGGGGTCGGTGCGCAGGTGGATTCCGGCCCGTGCCATCAGTCCGGCGCCGACCCCGAGCCTGCGGGCGGAGTCGTGGTTCCCGGAGATCATGACGGTCGGCACCCCTGCGGCGGCGAGCCGGTGCAGCGCGTCGTCGAACAGCTGGACGGCGGAGAGCGGCGGCACGGCGCGGTCGTAGACGTCACCCGCCACGACGACCACGTCGACGGCGTGGTCCCGCACCGTGTCCACGAGGTGGTCGAGGTAGGCGGCCTGGGCGTCGAGCATCGAGACGCGGTGGAAGGACCGCCCGAGGTGCCAGTCCGAGGTGTGCAGGATCCTCACGACATCACTCCGACGGCCACGACACGCATGTTCCACTTCCTCCGCCCCCGGCACCGCACCGGCCCGGTACCCCGTCCGCCCCGGAAATCCGCGGCGGACCCGACCCCGCCGGAGCGCCGCTGCCCCGGCTCCCCCATCGGCTCAGGCATCCCCGTACGCCTCGCCGCCCAGTTCGAGCGTCGCCGCGCCTGCCGTGGCGTCGGCCAGCCAGGCCCTGAAGCCGTCGACGCCGGCGTCCGGCAGCCCGATCGTGAGGGTCACCGCCTCCGCGTACTCGACGCCGCGGACGTCCACTCCGGTGGCCCGCAGATCGTTCTCCAGCTTGCCCGCCCGCTGGTGGTCGACCGTGACGACGGCGAGGCGGAACCTGCGGCGGGTGATCGTGCCCAGCGCGTCGAGCGCCTCACCGACCGCGCCTCCATAGGCACGGATGAGTCCGCCCGCTCCGAGCTTGACCCCGCCGAAGTAGCGGGTGACCACGGCGACGGCGTACCGCACCTCCCGGCGCATGAGCATCTGCAGCATGGGGACGCCCGCCGTGCCGCCGGGTTCCCCGTCGTCACCGGCCTTCTGCACGGAGGCGTCGGCACCGATGACGTAGGCGAAGCAGTTGTGGTTGGCGGCGGGATGCTCCTTGCGGACGCGCGCGATGAACTCCTGCGCCTCCTGCTCGGTGGCGGCGGGTGCGAGCGCGCAGAGGAAACGCGATCGGCTGACCTCGGTCTCGTGCACGCCCGGGCGGGCGACTGTCCGGTACTGCTCCTGCATCGGTCCAGCCTATGCGCCCTCCCGGCCGGGACTTTCACCCTCCCGCGGGGAATGGTCCGGCGGGACCGTCCGTTGTCAGGGCATGTACGCAGACGATGAGACGGTTCGCGGGATCCTCGAGGACACGGGCGACACCTGGGCGGTGGTGGGCCTGTCCGCCAACCGGTCCCGCGCGGCCTACGGGGTGGCGGAGGTCCTCCAGCGCTTCGGCAAGAAGGTGGTGCCCGTCCATCCCAAGGCGGAGCCGGTCCACGGTGAGCAGGGATACGCCTCGCTGGCGGACATACCCTTCCCCGTCGACGTGGTGGATGTCTTCGTCAACAGCGATCTGGCGGGCGGCGTCGCCGACGAGGCGGTGGCCGTCGGCGCGAAGGCGGTCTGGTTCCAGCTCGGGGTGATCGACGAGGCGGCGTACGAGCGCACGCGCGCGTCGGGCCTCGCCATGGTGATGGACCGCTGCCCGGCGATCGAGATCCCCCGCCTGGGGTCGCGAGGCTGACAGGCGTGGTGTCGCGGAGGCCTCCCCACGGGGAGAATGTCCACCGTGACCCAGCCCCTCCTCCTCGGCGGTGAACGCGCCACCTCCCAGCTGTCCGAGCTGGGCGTGCGGCGGGGCGGTGTCCTGCTGGTGCACGCCTCGATGCGTTCCGTGGGGGCGGGCCCCGGCAGCACGGCCGCCGCGTTGGGCCGCGTGCTGGGCCCGGAGGGGACGCTGGTCGTCCCCGCCTTCACCCCGGAGAATTCCGACACCTCGCGCTCCTACCTGGACCGCGTCCGCGGCCTGAGCACCGAGGCCCGCGCGGCGGTGCGTGCGGCGATGCCCGCCTTCGACCCGTCGGTCACCCCCGCACCCACGATGGGCGCCCTCGCCGAGGCGGTGCGGAGGGCTCCGGGTGCGCTGCGCAGCACCCACCCGCAGACCTCGTTCGCCGCCCTCGGTCCGGCGGCCGGGAAGCTCCTGGCCGGCCACCGCCAGGACTGCCACCTGGGCGAGCGCTCCCCGCTCGCCAGACTGTACGAGGCCGACGCGCAGGTCCTGATGCTGGGCACGGGCTTCGACAGCTGCACCGCCTTCCACCTCGCGGAGTACCGCCGCCCCGCCCCACCGCGCCGTCTCTACCGTTGCGTGGTGGCCTCGGAGAACGGAGGGGGGAGCTGGTGGGAGTACGAGGACATCACCCTGGACGACAGCGACTTCGCCGCCCTGGGCGCCGACTTCGTCCGCGCGCGGGCCGACGCGGTCGGCGTCGGCCGGGTGGGGGCTGCCCGAAGCCACGTGTTCTCTCTCCGTACGGCTGTGGACTTCGCCGTGGAATGGCTGACGGACCATCGGGCCGACGGCTGACGAGGGCCCCGCCGGATCCCGAGGCCCTCCACCAGGAGCGCTCCCGCCGGTGTCGCGGACGCCTCGCCCGGGACGATCGGTGCCCAGCTGCCTACTTGCCCTCGCGGCGGACGGGCGGGATCGATACCGCCATGGTCAGGTCGGCGGGTTCGGAGCCGTCGTTGCGGTAGCTGTGCGGCACATGGGCCGCGAAGGTCGCCGACGTGCCGGCGGGCACCGCGTGGGCCTCGCCGTCCACGACGAGGGTCAGCACACCTGCCGTCACGTGGAGGAGTTCCACCGTGCCTTCGGGGTGCGGATCCGAGACGCTGCTGTCGCCGGGCATCAGGTGCCAGGACCAGAGCTCGACCGGCCCACCCGCCTCCGTGCCCACCAGCAGGGTGCCGGCGCTGCCGGACTCCGTCGACCACATGCGCACCGCCCGGCCCTCGGGCACCAGCCTCACATGGGATCCCTGCTCGTGGTCGAGCAGCGTGGTGATGCTGACGCCCAGCGCGTCCGCGAGCTTGACGGTGGTGCCGACGCTCGGGTTCGTACGCGCCTGCTCGACCTGGATGATCATGCCCCGGCTGACTCCCGCTCGCGCCGCGAGCGCGTCAAGGGTGAAACCGCGCTCACCTCGCCAGCGCCTGAGGTTCCGCGCGAGCGACTGGGTGAGCTGATCGAGGTCAGACACGTTCCGTCCAATATTCCGGATTCGAGGTCGTGGACACCGCACTACGGTGCGGTGCACCCGTCCGGTCGACGCACTGTACTGCGAGGCGCGCGATGACAGCATGGTCAGCGGCTCAGGCCCCGCTCGCCGGATCCTCACGCAACAGCGCCACAGCGGCCAACTGCTCGGGCGTGACCCCGTCGGGGATCGGCACGGGGGCGGGCGTGCGCAGCGGCGGCTGCCAGCCCTTGCCGGGATCCCAGCTCCGCACCACCCGAGCCGGTGCCCCCGCGACCACCGCGTGGTCGGGGACCTCCCCACGTACGACGGCCCCTGCCGCCACCACCACGTTGCGGCCGAGCCTCGCCCCCGGGAGGATCACCGCTCCGGTGCCGATCCAGCACCCGGGACCGATCACGACCGGCTCCATGCGCGGCCACTGCTTGCCGACCGGCTCGTGGGGATCGTCGTAACTGTGGTTGGTGGAGGTGATGTAGACGTAGGGGCCGCAGTACGTGTCCGAGCCGATCGACACCGTGGTGTCGGCGATTACATGGCTGCCCCTGCCCAGCACCACACCGTCGCCCAGGGTCAGGACCGTCTCGGACCCGAGGTCCAGATCGGGCATCAGGCCCGCCGTGAGCGTCACCTGTTCGCCGATGATGCAGTGGTCGCCCAGCTCGATCCACGGCTCCCCGAAGACCGTGCCTTGCGGGAAGGCGAGCCGCGTACCCGTACCGATACGTCCGAACCGGAGCCGCCCGGGGTGCTGCGCGGTGACCGCTCCCGTCTCCTGCGCCCAGGCCCAGACGCGGTGGACCACGCGGGACGTGACCCCACGCCGCCGGAGGGCCAGGGAGGAGAGCAGGTTCCGGTTCTTCGGCACCCGCTCACGGTAGTCGGCCCGGCCGGGCCGGATCCGCGCGACGAGCTGTGATGTTCACCCCACCTGTCCGGGGCACCGGGGCCGTCCATTACGGTTCGTGCGGAGCGGGGAGCGCCGAGCGCGACCACATCCGACCGGAGGAGCAGGCGATGACAGAGCGGGCGTTGGTCACCGGTGTCGGCGGCAAGGAACCCGACATCGACCCGGACGCGTTCCTCGCACCGACCTCCGTCGTCGTCGGCGAGGTGTCGATGGCCGCGGGCTCCAGTGTCTGGTACCACGCCGTGCTGCGCGGCGACGGCGGTCCGATCTCCCTCGGCCCCGAGAGCAACATCCAGGACAACTGCAGCGTGCACACCGACCCCGGCTTCCCGATGACGGTGGGCGCCCGGGTCTCGGTCGGTCACAACGCCGTCCTGCACGGCTGCGTCATCGAGGACGACGTCCTCGTCGGGATGGGCGCCACCGTGCTCAACGGCGCGCACATCGGCGCGGGTTCACTGATCGCTGCGCAGGCTCTCGTACCGCAGGGGATGCGGGTGCCGCCGGGCTCGCTCGTCGCGGGCGTACCCGCCAAGGTCAAACGGGAGCTGACCGCGGAGGAGCGTGAGGGCATCGCCTTCAACGCGGCCGGTTACGTGGAGCTGGCGAAGGCACACCGCGAGGCACACCGGGCGGACTGACGCCGGGCACGGCCCGCCCCGGCCGGGACCTGGAGCACCCCCGGCCGGCGTCGGCTCAGTCGGCCGGGACGGCCTCCGGCTCGGGCGCCGCCACGGGAGGGCCGGACTGCTCCGCCGCCTTCTTGGCACGGTTCTTCAGCACCAGCATCGAGACCACGCCGATCAGCACGGCGGCCAGCAGCCCCAGCCACGAGAAGCGCTTGAGCCAGGCCTCGGCGACGACACCCACCGAGTAGATGACAGCGGTGGTGCCTCCGGCCCAGACGATGCCGCCGAGCACGTTGGCGGTCAGGAACTTCCAGTACGGCATGCGCAGGACACCGGCCAGCGGTCCCGCGAAGATTCGGAGCAGGGCGACGAAACGGCCGAAGAAGACCGCCCACATGCCCCACTTCTCGAACGACCGCTCGGCCATGGCGATCTGTGCTTCCCCGAAGTGGGCGGGGAACTTCCCGCCGCACCACGCGAGCAGTGGGCGCCCTCCCTTACGGCCGATGGCGTAGCCGATCGAGTCACCGATGATCGCCCCTGCGGACGCGCAGGCGCCGAGCACCACGGGGTCGATGTCGCCGTGCTGGGAGGCGAGGAGCGCCGCACTCACGAGGACGATCTCGCCGGGAAGCGGAATTCCCAGGCTCTCGAGTCCGATGACGACCCCCACCAGGAGGTAGATGCTGACCGCGGGGACGGTCTCGAGCCACTCCTGGACGTGCAACGCGGGTCCTTCCCTCAACAGGTCTGTGGCCGTGCGCCACGGGTGGAGCACGGCGGGCAGCCTACCGGTCCGGACGGCCGCCGCGGCTCTCCGGGCCCGGGCCGGGGGACGGGGGCCCGGCGGCGGTCAGCGGTTCGGGCGCAGCGTCCAGACCACGTTCATCTCGCTGGTGACAGCACCGTCCGCGCGCCGGATCTCGACGCGCACGGGAAACTCCGGACGCTTCCCCTCGTCCAGTTCGGCCACGACTTCGGCCGCCGGCCGGTCCAGCACAGCGGTGGCCGTGAGGTCGCCCATGGCCACCTTTTTGAAGGCCATCTCCGTGGTGACGGGCAGCGGCACGGCCCTGGACATCTGGTCGCCGAACGCCGCGACCACGATCGCGCCGCTCGCCGACTCCGCCAGCGTGAACATCGCGCCGGCGTGGGGTCCGCCGAGGTGATTGTGATATTCAGCCCGGTCCGGGAGCGAGAGGACGGCGCGCTCCGCCGTCGTCTCCAGATAGGTGATGCCTAGGGTGCGGACCATCGGGACGCTCGCGGACAGGATGTCGCCGACCGTCATCTCTTCGGTACTCATGACCGGAATGTTACTAGCGAGTAGCACTCTTTGACCATCCCCTCACAGGGGCGCCCGTAGCAGAGGCCGCCCCGCACCTCTATGGTTACTGGCCATGTGGCCAGGACAGCAGCCGCCCGGGGGCGAGCAGAACCCGCAGGACCAGAATCAGAACCCGTACCAGCAGCCGGGGTACCAACAGCCGGGTCATCAACAGCCGAATCCCTACCAGCAACCGGGACACCAGCAGCCGGGATATCAGCAGCCTGGATATCAGCAGCCGGGTCAGCCGCCCGGGTACCCGCAGCCGAACCCGTACCAGCAGCCCACCGTGCCGCAGTACGCCGTACCCGGCGGGCCGGGCGGCCCGCAGCCGGACGACAAGAAGAAGACGACGATCGTCGCCGTCGTCGCCGCCGCCGCGGTCGTCGTCGCGGCGGTCGTCACCGGCGTGGTCGTCATGAACAAGGACGACGAGGGAAGCGCGAAGGTCGCCGAAGGCACGGCGTCCCCGTCGGCGAAGGCGTCCGAGGCGGCGTCCCCACCCGCGGCGAACCCGCGGGGCGGTGAGGACGCCGCGCCCACGATCCCGGGCTGGAAGGTCGTGACCAATCCCAAGTGGGGCACGCAGTTCGACGTGCCCGGGGACTGGGAGGTGGCGAGCACCGGGCTGATCTCGGGTTTCGAGGACGTCAAGGACCCCACCGGCCCGCCGGCGGTCGGCTTCTCCGCGCCCGCCTTCTACAAGAGCAAGTGGTGCATCGACGACACCGACAAGGACGGCACCAAGGAGGACACCGGCCTGGCGGGTGTCGGCACCAAGGGTGCCCAGGGCGCCAAGAGCGCGGACCAGGCCGCCACGAACGAGGCCGCCAACTGGGTCTGGGCCGCCTACGCGCAGGAGGACCCGAAGGAGAAGGTCAAGGTCGGCAAGCCCAAGCCCTACACGACCGAGTCGGGTCTCTCGGGCAGTGTCGTCACGGCCACCGCCACCGGGCTGGCCAACGAGAACAAGTGCGACACGGACGGCAAGTCCATCGCGTTCACCTTCAAGAACGCCAAGGACGAGTACTCGTCCTGGATCCTCCACGCCAACGCCGGTGTCGACGACGAACTCCCGGACGCCACCATCCAGAAGATCCTCAGCACGGTGCGCCTGGCGGAGGGCGCGGAGACCGCTTCCTGAGCCTCCGGCGCACACGGCGGGGCCCGCTCATTTGGCGGGAGGGGGCCGGGGCGGGGATAGTCCCCTGGTGACTTCCGCCGACTCCTCCCCCTCGCCCGCCCTGTCCCCCGCTCCGGCAGGGCGCAACTTCGGTCTGCTGACCGCCGCCGCGATCATCACGAGCCTGGGCAGCAACGGCGCTCTGATCGCGGCGGCGTTCGCGGTTCTGGAGTCGGGCGGCGACAGCGGCGACGTCGGGCTGGTCGCCGCCGCGCGCACGGCGCCGCTGGTGCTCTTCCTGCTGATCGGCGGCGCGGTCGCGGACCGGCTGCCGCGTCACCGGGTGATGGTGGCCGCGAACACGCTCAACTGCGTCTCGCAGGCGGTGTTCGCCTGGCTTGTGCTCACCGGGGGTGCCGAACTGTGGCAGATGATGCTGCTGACGGCACTCTGCGGTACCGGGCAGGCCTTCTTCGGTCCGGCGGCCGAGGGCATGCTGATGTCCAGCGTCACCGGCGACCAGGCGGCCCGCGCCTTCGCCTTCTTCCGGATGTCGATGCACGGCGCGGCCATCGGCGGTGCCGCACTCGGCGGCGCCATGATCGCGGCCATGGACCCGGGCTGGGTGCTGGCCGTCGACGCGGCCGCCTTCGCCGTCGCCGGTGTGCTCCGGGCCTTCCTGAACGTCAGCCACATCCCCGCACGTGCACCGGGCGGTGGGCTGCTCGCCGATCTCCGGGAGGGCTGGCAGGAGGTCGTCGGGCGTCCCTGGCTCTGGGCCGTCGTCCTGCAGTTCTCCGTGGTCGTGGCCGTCGTCGGTGCCGCCGAGGCCGTTTACGGGCCACTGGTGGCGCGGGACGAACTCGGAGGTGCCCGTCCCTGGGGATTCGCCCTCGCGGCGTTCGGAGTCGGCACGCTGGGCGGTGCGCTGCTGATGATGCGGTGGAAACCCCGGCGGCTGCTGCTGGCAGGGACGCTCTGCGTGTTCCCGCTGGCCCTGCCGTCCGCGGGGCTCGCGATCCCGCTGCCGGTGGCCGGTCTCTGCACGGTGATGTTCGTGACCGGGGTCGCCATCGAGGTGTTCGGCGTGTCCTGGATGACAGCCCTCCACCAGGAGATCCCGGAGGAGAAGCTGTCCCGGGTCGCGGCGTACGACTGGTTCGGCTCGGTCGCGATGGTTCCGCTGGCCACGGCGGCGGCCGGCCCGGTGGAGACGCTCGTCGGCCGCAGCGAGGCCCTGTGGGGCTGTGCCGCGCTGATCGTGCTGGTGACGGCGGGGGTGCTGCTCGTTCCGGACGTACGGAACCTGACCCGCCGCAGCACGGTGAAGGAAGCCGGCGTCCCCGCGCGGCCCCTGGAGTCAGCCGATACCGAAGGCGCCGTCGGGGGGCTCGGGTGAGGCCACGGCCTCACGGTCGCGGACCGGCCTCGCACCACCGATGAACCGAGTGATCGCCGCACCGTGCACGACCCGCGCGGGGAACGCGTCGGCGGCGCACAGCCGGGTGAGCGGCGCGACGTCGAGGGGGCCGCGGGAGGCGAGCAGCACGGCGTTGCCGAACCGCCTGCCGCGCAGTACGGCCGGCTCGGCGATGAGCGCGAGTTCGCCGAACACCTCGGCGAAGTTGGCCAGTTGTGATCGCAGGAAGGTGAAGGGAGCGCCGTCGGCCAGATTCGCCGCGTAGACGCCGTCCGCCCGCAGCACCCGTCCGGCGGCCCGTGCGTACTCGACGGACGTGAGATGCGCCGGCACGCGCGAGCCACCGAAGACATCGGCGATCAGAAGGTCCGCGGAATCCTCCGGTGCCTCCTCGATCCAGCCCCTCGCATCGGTGCCGTGCACGGTGACACCGGCCCCCTCGGGCAAGGGCAGATGCTCCCCCACGAGCTCCACGAGCCCCCGGTCCGCCTCGGCCACGTCCTGCCGTGATCCCGGGCGGGTCGCCGCGACGTAGCGCGGAAGCGTGAGCGCGCCGCCGCCGAGATGCACCACGTCCAGGGGCGTCCCCGGCGCGCCGGCCCGGTCCACGACATGGCCGAGGCGGCGTACGTACTCGAATTCGAGGTGCGCCGGCTCGTCGAGGTCCACGTACGACTGCGGGGCTCCGTCGACCGTGAGCAGCCAGGCCCGGTCCCGGTCGACGTCGGGCAGCAGCCTGGCGGTGCCGCGGTCGGTGTCGCGGATGACGGGTATCGGCTCGTTCACTCCCCCATTGTGCCGGGCTCCGGAACCTCCTCCCGCCGGGTCAGCCGTGCCACACCGCGGCGACCTCCTCGGTGTGCGCGGCGGACTGGGCGAGACCGGCCCTGGCCGCCGCGGCCCGTCGTGCGGGGTCCAGCGAGTTGCGGCCGACGGCCTTCCGGGTGCCGGCGTCCGGGGTGATGACTTCGACGCGGGCGCCCTCTGCCTCCAGTTCGGCGGCTTGTGCGCGAGGGGAGACGATCACCTTGTTGCCACCGGCCGTGGGCGCGATCACGATGACGCGTCCGTAGCCGGAGGCGAGATGGGCATTGGCCGGGGAGTGCACACCTCCGTCGATCCAGCTCCCTCCGCCGGCGCTGACCACGGGCCGGACCACGGGGACCGCGCAGCTGGCGGTGACCGCGTCGGCGAGGGTGACCGTGCCCGTCCTGTCGAAGGTGTGCAGCGCCCCGGTGACGGCGTTCACGGCGGTGACCAGCAGGTGCCGCTCGGGCCATTCGGGCGACGGAAGCAGCGCCGCGATCATCTCCCGCCGTTCGGCCGCGGTCACCCCGGGCCGGCTTTCGCGGGCCAGAGCTCCCAGCTTCCGGCCGTACTCGTCGGGCGTCCGGGAGGAGAGCACCGCTCTCGCGTACCGCAGGACGGTGACGGGACCGAGCCTGTCGGCTGCCCCCTTCCCGTTCTCCGGGGCGGCGAGCTGCAGTTCGTAGAGGTCACCGATACCGGCGGGCCCGAACGCGAGCCGCGCCCCGACTACGGCGCCAGCCGAGCTTCCGACGATCAGATCAGCGGTGGAGAGGTCGACGCCCGCCTTGGCGAGTCCGTGCAGGATGCCGGTCTCCCAGGCCGTGCCGGTGACGCCTCCGGCACCCAGTACGAGAGCTGTGTCTGCCATGACCCCAGTCTGCCGCAACGGGCGCGACCCGCCCCTCCCGGCCGGGAGGGGCGGGTCGCGGCCCTGTCCTCAGAGCAGGCCGGTGACCGTACCGGCGCCGACCGTGCGTCCGCCCTCCCGGATCGCGAAGCCGAGGCCCGACTCCAGCGGGACGTCACGGCCGAGCTCGACGGTCATGGTGACCGTGTCGCCGGGCCGTGCCACCGCCGCCTCGCCGAGGTCGACGTCCCCGACGACATCCGCCGTACGGATGTAGAACTGCGGCCGGTATCCCGTGGTGACCGGCGTCGTCCTGCCTCCCTCACGGGCCGACAGGACGTACACCCGCGCCGTGAAACGCCGGCTCGGAGTGACGCTGCCGGGCGCCGCCACCACATGGCCGCGGCGCACCCGGTCGCGCTCGACCCCACGCAGGAGCAGGGCGACGTTGTCGCCGGCCTCCGCGGACTCCATCGGCTTGCCGAAGGTCTCCAGACCGGTGACGACCGTCTCCACGTCCGCGCCGAGCACCGACACACGGTCCCCGACGCGCACCGTGCCGCGCTCCACGGCCCCGGTGACGACGGTGCCGCGGCCCGTGATGGTGAGCACGTTCTCCACGGACAGGAGGAACGGCGCGTCGGTGTAGCGCACCGGCATCGGTACGTACGTGTCGACCGCGTCCAGCAGCCCCTCGACGGACGCCGTCCAGCGTGGGTCGCCCTGGAGCGCGCCGAGCCCCGACACCCGTACGACAGGCAGGGTGTCCCCGCCGTAACCGTGCGCGGAGAGCAGCTCGCGTACCTCCAGCTCGACCAGGTCGGTGAGCTCGGGGTCACCGGCGTCGGCCTTGTTGAGGGCGACGACGATGTGGTCGACACCGACCTGACGGGCCAGCAGGACGTGCTCGGCGGTCTGCGGCATGATGCCGTCGAGCGCGGAGACGACGAGGATCGCACCGTCGAGCTGCGCCGCTCCGGTGACCATGTTCTTGACGTAGTCGGCGTGTCCGGGCATGTCGACGTGCGCGTAGTGCCGGGTGTCGGTCTCGTACTCGACGTGCGCGATGTTGATGGTGATGCCGCGCTGCGCCTCCTCGGGGGCCCGGTCGATCCGGTCGAAGGGCACGAAGGTGCCGGTGCCGCGGTCGCTGAGCACCTTGGTGATGGCGGCGGTCAGAGTGGTCTTGCCGTGGTCGACGTGGCCCATGGTGCCGATGTTGAGGTGGGGCTTGGTGCGCACGTATGCCGTCTTGGGCATGGCTCGTTCCTCGGATGTCGAAGCTGAGAGAAGAAGACCCCAGGGCCCCGCCGACCCTCCCCTTGCGGGGTCCGCCGGACTGTCGGGGGAGGGTCAGCTTCGGGCGCCGCCGAAGGGCGCTGCGGCAGCGGCGAACGCCGCGTCAGGTGCTGCTTCGACCGCTGCTGCTGTGCATGCGGCCACCGGGCTCGCGGCAGCCTTCGGCGTGTCCGCGACTGCGGACTGCGCTGCGAGGAAGGCGTACCGGAACATGTGCCTGAGCATGCCGGAGCGGTGCGGCAGCGTCGAATGGTTTTCGCGTGGCGCCACACGTGTCGGGCGTGGTCACCGTCGCCCCGGGCGGAGGCGGCGAGCCCGATGTCCCGAGCGCGGCGCGGACATGGGCCTCCGGGCCCGAGTGACCCGTCACCCGTCACGAGCACGGTGCGGCGATCACACTCGTGTTTCGGTTACGCTCCCCAAATGTTCGACCCCGTCCCCGCGACACGGCCGTCCACCGGCCTCGCAGTGCGCTGTACGAGGGCGCTGCTCTCCCCCTGGTCCCGGTTCTCCCTGCTCGTGGCGGTCCTGCTGGCCGCCGCCACCATGATGCTGCTGTTCGAACCACAGCGGCTGCTGGCCTCCGGCTGGCCACCACAACTCACGGGCTCCACCGCCGCGATGCTCTTCGGACTCGCGTACGGCGTGTGCACCGTGGCCTTCGTGCCGCGCCCGCTGCTCAATCTGGCCGCCGGCGCGTTGTTCGGTGCCCAGGCCGGTCTCGCGGCGGCGCTGGCCGGAACCGTCCTCGGTGCCGGTGTCTCCTTCCTCCTCGGCAGGGTGCTGGGGCAGGACGCCCTCCGGACCCTGTTGCGGGGCAAGTACCTGAAGGCGGCCGACGGGCTGCTGAGCCGCCACGGATTCCGGTCCATGCTGGCGCTGCGGCTCTTCCCCGGGGTGCCGTTCGCCGCGGCCAACTACTGTGCGGCGACCTCCCGCATGGGTTACCCGCCGTTCCTCCTGGCCACCGGGCTGGGCTCGATCCCGAACACGGCCGCCTACGTCGTCGCGGGCAGCACGGCCTCCTCTCCGACCTCGCCGGTCTTCCTGGCGGCGACGGGCTTCATCGTGCTGTCCGGCGTGGGGGCGGCGCTGGTGGCCTGGCGCAGGCGGCACCGGCTGGGTGGCACGGGGGACGCGCCGGCACCGGAGGCGGGCGGCACGTAGACGGGGGCAGACGGAAGCCTGTTCACCTGCAGGCGATACGCTGCGCGCGACCGACAGAGGATGTCCGGGGCCGTGGCGTCCCGTCCCCCTTTCTGACCGCATCCGCACGCCGCCGACGGCCTTCGCGTCCGTCGGCCGTTGCATGAGTACCTCCGGGATGGCCTAAGCCCCATGAGCTGGTTCGAATCATTCGTCCTGGGCCTCGTTCAGGGACTGACCGAGTTCCTTCCGATCTCCTCCAGCGCGCATCTGCGGCTGACCGCGGCGTTCGCCGGCTGGCAGGATCCGGGAGCCGCGTTCACCGCCATCACACAGATCGGCACGGAGGCTGCGGTCCTCATCTACTTCCGCAAGGACATCGCGCGGATCCTCTCGGCCTGGTTCCGGTCGCTGACCGATTCCTCGATGCGCAGCGACCACGACGCCAAGATGGGCTGGCTGGTCATCGTCGGTTCGATCCCCATCGGCGTCCTCGGCGTGGCCTTCAAGGACCAGATCGAGGGCCCCTTCCGTGACCTCCGCCTGATCGCCACGACGCTGATCGGCATGGGCATCGTCCTCGGTGTCGCGGACCGGCTGGCTGCCCGCGACGAGTCCGGCGGCAAGCACCGGGTGGTCAAGGAACGCAAGTCGCTGAAGGAGCTGGGCGTCAAGGACGGACTGATCTTCGGGTTCTGCCAGGCGATGGCTCTGGTGCCGGGGGTGTCCCGCTCCGGCGCGACGATCAGCGGTGGGCTGCTCATGGGCTACACGCGTGAGGCGGCGGCCCGCTACTCCTTCCTGCTGGCGATCCCCGCGGTCATCGCCTCCGGTGGGTTCACGTTGAAGGACGCGGGCGAGGGACACGTCTCCTGGGGGCCCACGATCTTCGCGACGGTCATCGCCTTCGCGGTCGGCTACGCCGTGATCGCCTGGTTCATGAAGTTCATCACGACGAAGAGCTTCATGCCGTTCGTCGTCTACCGCGTGATCCTGGGCATCGTGCTGTTCATCCTGGTCGGCGCGGGTGTGCTGAGCCCGCACGCGGGCGAGTCCGCCGGCTGAGCAGGGCAGCGATCGTACCGGGTCAGGCGGGAGCGGGCGGCCTGTTCACTGACGCCGAGCGCTCGGGCGACGGTGCCCCACGGGGGGCCGTCGGCGGTCACTGCCGTCGGCCGGCAGGACACCGGGCCGTCCCTCGTGCTCGCTGCCGAACTCCTCGGATTCCCACATGGCACACCCCTTCCCCACCGGCCGGGCACCGGTGACACCTGGAGAGCCGCACCGAGCGAAGCCTGGACGCGCCCTCCCGACGACCTTGCCCGAACGTGGCGGGGCACGGTGGGCGAATACCCGATCCGGTGAATCCGGACATGTCCGGGTCCCGTGCGTGCCGGGACGTGGTCCAGGCCTCGGCCATCGGCGATTACACCGATGACGTGGCGGCCCGGGGGCGGGAAGTTGGGCGTGGTCACGGCAGCCGTGCACCGTCGTCCTCGCTCCCCACACCACGGAGGATCCCCATGCCCCTGTCCCGTACAGCCGGAGCCGCTCTCCTGACCCTCGCGCTCGCCTCGGTCCCCGTGTCGACGGCGGCGGCGGGCACGGCGGCAGCCGACGTGAACTACGTGGCCCTCGGTGACTCGTACGCCTCCGGCACCGGCGCCGGAGACTACTCCGACGTCGCGTGCACCCGGAGCCGCAACGCCTATCCCGCGCTCTGGGCCGATGCCAACGACCCGGCGTCGTTCACCTTCGCCGCCTGTGGCGGTGCCACGATCCCCGACGTGCTCGGTGACCAGGTGGGCGAACTCGACGAGGACACCACCCTGGTGAGCCTGAGCATCGGGGGCAACGACTCCGGGTTCGCCTCGACCATGCTCAGTTGCCAGTACTCCACCCGGTCGGCGTGCGAGCGGGCCCTGAAAACCGCCGGGGAGTACGTCGTGAACGAGCTGCCGGGTGAGTTGGACAGCCTCTACGCGACGGTCCGCGCCCGCGCGCCCCACGCCGAGGTCGTCGTCATCGGGTACCCGTACCTCTACGAGGAGGGCGGTCTCTGCCTCGGCGGGCTCAGCTCCGCCAAGCGCACGGCCGTCAACGAGGGTTCGGATCTGCTCAACGACACGATCGCGGGGCGTGCGGAGGCGGCCGGGTTCGCCTTCGCGGACGGCCGGCCCGCGTTCGCCGGGCACGAGATCTGTACCCGCGACGCGTGGATCAGCGGCTCGAACATCCACCCGACGGCGGAGGGACACCGATCCGCGTACCTCCCGGCGTTCACGGCGGCCGTGACCGGGAGCTGATGACCGTGTCACTCCGGACGGTCGGCACGGTCACGCACGCCGCACGGTGGTCGTAGGCCGGTGGGGCCGCCGGGTCGCTCCCGTGCGGCCAGGCGATAATCACGAGTCGGGGTGCTCCGACTCGGCCCCGCAGACGTCCGGACTGCCTGGGAGAATTCATGACCGCCGACGACCTTCCCGTGATCGCCGCCGTGGACGGTTCCGCGCACAGCTGGGAGGCACTCGACTGGGCCGTGGGCGAAGCCGCCCGCCGCGGACTGCCGCTGCTGATCGTGCGCGTCCGTCCGCCCGGTCGGCGCGCGGAGGAGGCCGCGGGGCTTCGGGAGGCCGAGGAGTCGCTCGCGCGGGCCGAGGCGCGGGCGTCCCGGCTCGCCCCCGGCCTGGCCGTCGCGACGCTGGCCCCGCTGGACTTCCCGTCGGCGGCACTCGTCTCGCTCAGCCGTGACGCCTCGACCGTGGTCGTCGGATCGCGGGGTCTCGGCGGGTTCCGCTCGCTGATGATCGGATCCAACAGCCTGGCCACCGCGTCGATGGCACAGTGCCCGGTCGTCGTCGTCCACACCGGCCGCACCGACGAGAGCGAGGCGGAGCCGGCGGACGCCTTCCCCGACGTCGTCGCCGGGGTCGCCGGCGACGAGAGCAGTGGAGCGGTCCTCGATTTCGCCTTCGAAGCCGCCGTCTCCAGGCCGGGCGCACGGCTGCGGCTCGTACACGGGTGGACGATGTTCTCGTCGATGCTGTCCGGCGGCCCCATTTTCGACAGTGAGGCCGCGGCCGACACGGCGGAGCGGACCCTGGCCGAGATCACCGCGGGCCGGAGTGAGAGGTATCCGCAGGTGGAGATCGTCCGAGAGCCTGTCCGGGGCTCGGCGTCACGCACCCTGGTCACGGCTTCGGCCACCGCCGCGCTGACCGTGGTCGGGCGGCGGAAGGGCGGCGAGTCCCTGGGGCTCGGCCTCTCCCCCGTCGCGCAGACGACGGTGACGCACGCCCTCGGCCCGGTCGCCGTCGTCCCCGTCTGATCCCGGATCCACCAGGTCCGGGGCCCCGGGCCGTGCGCGGCCCCTTGGCGTGCGGCGTCCGACAGCCGAGACTTGGGCGATGACTCAGCGCGTGGCTCTCGCGACGGTGATGGACCGGCTCTCCATCGATGCAGTGATCACCGATTACGCCGTGGCCCTGGAGGACGGCGCGTGGGAGGACTACGGCGCCCTGTTCACACCCGACGGGCGCGCCGACTACCGCGAGGCGGGCGGGGACGAGGGGGCCGCCGCCGAGGCGGCGCGGTGGCTCGGGGAGAGTCTGCGTCTCTTCCCCGCCCGCCAGCATCTGATCGTCAACCGGCGCCTGGACCTCCAGGACCTGGGCGGCTATCCCGGTGACCGGGCGCAGGTGCGGGCCGACTACCTCAGCCCGACGGGTTCGGAAGCCTGGGACGGGGAGTCGGCCCCGGCGCTGGTCACCGGCGGCCGGTACGCCTTCGAACTGCTGCGCACGGAACCGGGCTGGCGGATCCGGGCCGTCACGGCGCACCGGAAGTGGCGGTACGCGCCCGGGGCCGCCGCAGGCTGAGCCGCGGCACGCCCCCTGTGCTCTGCTGATCCTCTGCACCACACTGGGATCAGGCGCAGGACGGGCGAGGAGGAGACGCATGCCGATGCGGGGCGGGTGGCTTCCGGCCGGACGGGCGGCCGGGGGCGGCGCACGGCCGGCCGAGCGGCTGCTGCGTTCCCGTTCCGGGCGCGGCGTCGCGGCTCTGTGCGCGGGTTCTCTGCCCGCCCTCGCGTTTCCCGCGCCCTCCCTCTGGTGGGTCGCCTACGTCACCCTGGTGCCCTGGCTGCTGCTGATCCGGTCGGCGGGCACGGACCGCCGTGCGGCGGTCGACGGCTGGCTCGGCGGTACGGGTTTCGTCCTGGCCGTGCACCACTGGCTGATGCCGAGCCTCCATGTGTTCATCCTGGTGCTGGCCGCCCTGCTCGGGCTGTTGTGGGCTCCCTGGGGCCTGCTCGTGGCCCGGCTCCTCGGAGGCTCGCCGTCCGTCCGGCGGTCCGTGGCCGCTGTGGCCGTGGTGCCCTCCGGGTGGCTGATGATCGAACTGGTCCGTTCCTGGGAGGGGCTCGGCGGTCCCTGGGGACTGCTGGGCGCCAGTCAGTGGGAGGTCCCGCCGGCGCTGCGTGTCGCCTCGGTGGGCGGCGTATGGCTGGTCAGTCTGGGTGTGGTGGCCGCGAACACCGCAGTCGTCCTGCTGATCGGCGTACCGGCCGCCCGGACGGGCGCGGTCGCGTGCCTGGTGGCCGGTGCCCTCGGTGTGGGCGCGACGGCGCTGTGGGCGCCGCGGGCCGAGGAGACCGGTACGGTCCGGATCGCCGTCGTGCAGCCGGGTGTGGTCGAGGGACCCGGCAGCATCGACCGCCGGTTCGCGCGCGGTGAGGAGCTGACCCGGGGCCTGGCAGGGCGAGGCGTGGATCTGGTGGTGTGGGGCGAGAGCAGCGTGGCCGTGGACCTGGCCAGGAGCCCGAGGACGGCGCACCGCCTCGCGGCACTGTCCCGTCTGGTCGGTGCCGAGGTACTGGTCAACATGGACGCCCGGCGCACGGACGGACCCGGCCGTGCCGGGATCTTCAAGTCCGCGGTGCTGGTGGGCCCGGACGGCCCGACCGGGGACCGTTACGACAAGATGCGCCTGGTGCCGTTCGGGGAGTACGTACCGGCCCGCGCGCTGCTCGGCTGGGCGACCTCCGTGGGCAAGGCGGCGGGCGAGGACCGGCTGCGCGGCAGCGAACCCGTGGTGATGGACCTGCGGGGCGGGCTGCGGGTGGGCCCGCTGGTGTGCTTCGAGACCGCGTTCCCCGACATGAGCCGGCAGTTGACGGAGGACGGGGCCCAGGTGCTGGTCGCCCAGTCCTCCACCTCGACGTTCCAGCACAGCTGGGCCCCCGAACAGCACGCCTCGCTGGGGGCACTGCGGGCGGCCGAGTCGGGCCGGCCGATGGTGCACGCCACGCTCACGGGGGTGAGCGCGGTGTACGGCCCGGGGGGCGAACGGCTGGGAGCCCCGCTCGGTACGGACGCGAGCGAGGCCCGCGTGTACGACGTACCGCTCGCCCGGGGCTCCACCCTCTACGTGCGGTTGGGTGCCTGGCCGGTGTACGGCGCGCTGGTGGTGCTGGCCGTCTTCTTCGGAGCGGCGGGGATCCGGTCGGTCAGAACGCTTGCTCCGCCGCGTCCAGGACCACCCGCTCGCAGAGCCGGTGGGTCTCCAGGGCGTCCCCAGCGCTGAGCACCTTCCCGGCCCGCACCGCGTCGAGGAAGGACAGCACGCCCTGCTCGATGCCGCGCTGGCGGGCGACCGGCACCCAGTCTCCGCGCCGTCGCAGGGTCGGCTGTCCCTTGTGGTCGAGGACGTCGGAGAGGTTGAGGATCTGCCGCTTGGTGTCCTGGCCCGAGACCTCGAGGATCTCCTCCGTGGATCCGTTGAGCCGGTTCATCATGCCGATGGCGGTGAATCCGTCCCCGGACAGCTGGAGCACCACGTGGTGCATGAGCCCGTCGGCGATCCGCGCCCGCACCACGATGTTCGAGACGGGGCCGGGGACCAGGAAGCGCAGGGTGTCGACGACATGGATGAAGTCGTCGAGCACCATGGTGCGGGGGTCCTCCGGCAGCCCCACCCTGTTCTTCTGCATGAGGATCAGCTCGCGCGGGTGATCGGCGCACTGCGCGTACGACGGGGCGAGCCTGCGGTTGAACCCCACGGCGAGAGAGACACCGCGCTCCTCCGCGAGAGCCACCAGCCGCTCGGACTCGGCGAGTTCGTAACTGAGCGGCTTGTCGACGAAGGTGGGGACGCCCGCTTCGAGCAGCCGTCCGACGATCTCCGCGTGGGCGGTGGTCGGCGCGTGCACGAAGGCGGCGTCCAGCCCCTGGTCCAGGAGCGATCCGAGATCCTCGTGGCGCTGCGCCCCGGGGATCCGGTGGGCCGCCGCGACGGCGTCGAGTGTGGCCGGGGTGCGGGTCTGCAGGTGCGGCTCGACGCCGGGCAGGGTTGTCAGTACCGGCAGATACGCCTTCTGCGCGATGTCGCCGAGCCCGATGCAGCCGACCTTCACGAGGTTCTCCCTGTCGTCCTGACCAGGGCCTTGTCACGGTTGTGCCGTCCGCCCTTCCCTGGTCACGGCAGCATACGTGCGCCGGGCGGCTGCCAGTCGCAGATGCCGTCGAACGTGCGCAGGACCAGCCCCGGGCCGAGACGGGAGACCGCGGACATCAGCCCGTTCCGGAGAGCGACGGCCGGCACGCCGGTCAGCCCGGTCAGCCGGGACACCCGCGCCGCCTTGCGGACCATGGCGGTCGTACGAGGGTGTCTGGCCGCGCTGTAGGCGGCGACGCCCACCCCCAGGTCACCGTCCGGCGTGACGTGGTGGGCGAGTACGACGGCGTCCTCGATGGCCTGATTACCGCCCTGCCCGAGGAAGGGAACCATGGCGTGCGCGGAGTCGCCCACGAGCACCGCGCGTCCCCGGTGGAAGGACGGCAGCGTTCGGCCAGCTGGTACACGTCGTGGCGCAGGACCCGGTCCGGCTCCACGGCGTCGATGATCGCGGGAATGGGGTCGTGCCAGTCGCCGTACCGCCGCAGCAGTTCCGCCTTCTCGTCGTCGGCGGCCCGGGTGCCGGCCTGGACGGCGGCCGCCGCGTAGGCGTATGTTCCGCCGTCCTTCAGCGGGTGGCTGCCCCAGAGCGCGCCGCGGCCCCAGGTCTCGTGGGAGCCGAAGGTACGGCCCACGCCGGGGGCGAGGACCCGCCAGGTGGTGAATCCGCTGTACGCGGGGCCGGGATGGCTCGGGAAGAGCGCGGTGCGCACGGCCGATCCGATGCCGTCGGCGCCGATCACCAGGTCGGCCTCGATGTCACCGGAGTCCGTCCTGACGAGGGCCGGGCTCCCGCCCGCGCGGCCCGGATCGACGAGCCGCGCCGTTGTACCGGTGCGCACCACGTCCTCGGGGAGCCGCGCACGGAGCAGGTCCATGAGCGCCGAGCGGCGCAGCACGACGAGCGGCCCGCCGAACCGCTCGGCCGCGGCGGCACTGTCCGTGCGGGCGAGCCGGCGCCCGGACGGTGTACACAGGCTGCCGTCGCCCTGCCACGCCGCGAGGGACCTGACCTCGTCGCCGAGCCCGATGATGTCGAGGGCGCGCTGGGAGTTGGGGGCGAGGCTGATGCCGGCGCCGATGGGTTCCAGTGAGGCCGCACGCTCGAGCACGGTGATCTGCCACCCGCTCCGGTACAGGGCCGCCGCGGCGGTGAGCCCACCGATTCCGCTGCCGATGACCACCGCACGGGATGTCGCCATGACTGACCCCTCCTCGCAACTACACCTGTAGTACGTGAATTCCACCGTACTACAGGTGTAGTGAGGGCGGTAGGTTGGTCTCATGCCCACACGTTCCGCACCCGCACGCACCGCCCCCTCCTCCACCGGGCAGCCCACCTCCTCCCGCGCCGGCCTGATCGCCGATGCCGCGCTGTCACTTCTCGCCGAGCGCGGGATGAGGGGCCTGACCCACCGGGCCGTGGACGAGCGGGCAGGGCTCCCCCAAGGTTCGACCTCCAACCACGCCCGCACCCGGCAGGCCCTGCTGGAAACCGCTGTACGCCGGCTCGCCGAGCGGGAGGCACTGATGCTCGCGCCGGGGGATCTGCTCGCGGTCGGCGATCCGGCCGGGGCCGCCGAAGGTCTGGCGCGCGCGCTGCACCGCTATCTGACCAGCGGCACCGAGCTTCTGGTCTGCCGCTACGAACTCGCCCTGGAGGCCACCCGGCGCCCCGGTCTCCGCGCGTTCTACGACGACGCGGGTGGGCGGTTCCGTGAGCCGCTGGTGGCTCTGATGGCCCTGGCGGGATCAGCCGAACCGGAGCGCCACGCCCTGTCGGTCGTGGCCTGGGCCGAGGGAATGATGTTCGCGTGCGCCGTGGGCTCCTACCACCGGGCCGTGCCTACCGAGGAGGAGCTACGCAGGGGCTGCACCGAGCTGCTGCGGGGGATGCTCGGCACGGAGGACGCGTGAGCGTCGCCGGCGCTGATCGCCGGTGCCCGACGACAGCACGGGAACGGGTCGGCGGAGCGACCGGCGAGTGAGGCCCGGGCGGCGCGCCGCCCTTGTCACTCCCCCGGCGCGCTCCCCCGCAGGCGCTGCTCCATACGCCCGATGGCGGCCCGGACGTCTTCGCCGTACCCGTCGCCCTCCAGCAGACCGACGGCGTCCCAGGCCCGGTCCAGGTGGGTGCGGGCGGCCTCGAAACGCTGCAGCTCCAGATAGTCCGCCGCCAGGCTCAGGTGCAGCGAGGGGACGAGGGCCCGCACGGCGGCCGCGTCACGGTGCTCCCCCTCCGTGCCCGGGTTCGGGACCACCCCACCGGTCAGGCACTCCGCGGCGGCCAGCGCCCTCAGGTCCCAGGCCAGCTCGTCCCCCGGGTCGTCCTGGGTACCGGCCATGTAATGGGCGAGGGTGCAGCGGTGCAGGGCGGCACCGCGCTCACCGATCTCCGACCAGATGATCCCGAACCTGTTGCGGGCCTCTTCCCTGTCCCCGGCATGGAGCAGTATGGCCGCCTGGCCGATCCTGGTCATGACGGCGTCCCCCGGCATTTCCCGCTGCTCCACTACAGAGGTCTCCCTGATCACCGCCCGGCCTGTTCCGGTCGCTCAGACGCTAGCCGCAGCCACCGGCAATCCCGCTCAGGCGCGGGCCCCGGCGGTCGGTCGGGTCGTCTGCAGGCCCAGGTCAGGGATCCGCCAGTCGATGGGCTCGTGGCCCTGCGCCGCGACGGCCTCGTTGATCTGGGTGAACGGACGGGAGCCGAACCACTTCTTGGCGGAGAGCGGTGAAGGATGCGCGCCCTTGACCACCGCGTGACGGTCCTGGTCGATCAGCGGGATCTTCTTCTGGGCGTAGTTGCCCCAGAGCACGAAGACCGCCGGGTCGGGCCGCTCGGCCACCGCACGGATCACCGCGTCGGTGACCTTCTCCCACCCCTTGGCCTTGTGCGAATTCGCCTCGCCGGCCCGGACGGTGAGCACCGCGTTGAGCAGCAGGACACCCTGCTGTGCCCACGGCATCAGATATCCGTTGTCCGGGACGGGCAGACCGAGCTCGTCGTTCATCTCCTTGTAGATGTTGCGCAGCGAAGGGGGCGTCTTGACACCCGGCCGGACCGAGAAGCACAGCCCGTGCCCCTGTCCCTCGCCGTGGTAGGGGTCCTGGCCGAGAACGAGGACCTTCACCCGGTCGTACGGCGTGGCCTCCAAGGCCGCGAAGACCTGCTCTCGCGGGGGATACACCGGCCCCTTGGCCCGCTCCTCCTCGACGAAATCGGTGAGCTCCTTGAAGTAGGGCTTCTGCAGCTCTTCGCCGAGGACGCCGCGCCAGGACTCGGGCAGCAGGTCGGTGTCGGTCACGTCCACAACCTCCGGTAAGCAATCGGTTCTTGAGTACAGAACCTACCGGGGAGGACTGACAACGGACCCGCCGAGCCTGCCGCCCGCCCTCCTACCAGCTGGTCTTGCGGTACAGCTCCCACATCTGCATGACCGTCTGCGGGTCGAGCGCACGCTCGCCGCCGCCGATGTCCTCGCCCGCCGCCACGTACAGCTTGCCCTGCCACAGGGGCAGCAGGCGGACGTCCTTGACCAGGATCTCCTGGGCCCGCTTGAACTGCTTGGAGACGGCTCCGCGGTCACTCTCCTCACGGGACGAGGGCAGCAGGTCCTCGGTGATCTCCTCGGACACGTACGGGGTGCCGGTGACGCTGTCCTGGCCCACGAAGGGAGCCACGAAGTTGTCCGGGTCCGGGAAGTCGGGGAACCAGCCGCGCCCGAAGACCGGGTACTCACCCTTGGTGAAGCCCTCCTGGAAGGACTTCCACGGCGCGCTCTTCAGCGTGATCCGGAACAGGCCGGACGCCTCCAGCTGGCGCTTCAGCTCGGCGAACTCGGGAGCGGTGGAGGAGCCGTAGCGGTCCGTGGTGTACCAGAAGGTCATCTCGACCGGTTCGGTGATGCCCTCCTCGGCGAGGATCTCCCTGGCCTCGGCCGCGTCCGCGTCGCCGTAGACGTCGAAGAAGCTGGTCGCGTGCCCGGCGATGCCCTTCGGGATCATGGAGTAGAGCGGTTCCGCGGTGCCCCGGTACACCTTGGCGACGAGGGCGTCGCGGTTCACCACCTGCGCGACGGCCTGCCGGACGGCGAGCTTCCCGGCCGCCGGGTCCTGGGGGTTGAAGACCAGGAACCGGATGTCCGCGCCGACCGACTCGATGATCTGCAGACCGTTGTTGTCCGACTTGTCGTCCTCGAGACCGATGACCTCCTCCGCGGTCAGGCCGCGGTAGGTGGCGTCGATCTCCTTGCTCTTCAGAGCCGCCACCATGGGGGCGGAGCCGTCGAAGTAACGGATCGTGACCGCTTCGTTCCTCCTGTCGGCGAAGCCCTTGTAGTCGGCGTTCCTGGTCAGCTCGGCCTGCTTGCCGGGCTCGTAGGAGTCCAGGACGTACGGCCCCGAACCGGTGACCTCGCCGTCGTCGCGGATGCTGTCCGCCGGGTACTCGTCGGGGGAGACGATCGACATCGCCGGGGTGGCCAGGATGAACGGGAAGGTCGCGTCCGACTTGGCGAGGTGGAAGACGACGGTGTCCTCGCCCTTGGTCTCCACCCGGTCGAGAGAGCCGAGGAGACCGGCCGGACCGCCCTTGACCTTGATCTTCTTGATCCGGTCGATGGAGTACTTCACGTCCTCGGCGTCGATCTTCTCCCCGTTGGAGAACTGCAGGCCCGCACGCAGGGTGCACCGGTACTCCCGGCTCGACGCGTCGGCGAACCGGCATTCCTCCGCCGCGTCGGGCTCGGGGCTGGTGCTGCCGGTCGGGAAGCTCACCAGGGTCTGGAAGACGTTCCTCATCAGCTCCCAGGAGCCGTCCCACGCTGCCGCCGGGTCAAGGGTCGAGGGCGAGCTCGTCGTTCCGACCGATATGTGCTGGTCCACTTCTGAACTGCCGTCGGACAGCAGGCCGCAGCCGGCGAGCACAGAAAGGGAAGAAAGGGCTGCGACAGCCCGCACACTGGCCCGGTAGAACACGTGAACGCTCCTCGATCGGCCTTAAGGTCGGCAGACCATACCGCAGCGCCCCACCGGGTCAATTCGCTGACCCGGCAGGGCACTTGAGTCAATCACGACCAAAGCGGCGCAGGCCTCCCTCAGGCCACGCCTGCGTTCAGGAAAATCCCGCCGTCGACCACGAGTGTCTGCCCGGTCACCCAGTCGGACTGCGCGGACGTGAGGAACGCCGCTGCCCCGCCGATGTCCTCCGGGACCCCGAGCCGGCCCAGCGGATAGGCGGCTGCGGCCTCGGCCTCGCGGCCCTCGTACAGCGCCTCGGCGAACTTGGTCTTCACCACCGCCGGGGCGATCGCGTTGACCCGTACCACCGGTGCGAACTCGTGCGCCAGCTGGAGGGTCAGATTGACCATGGCGGCCTTGCTCATGCCGTAGGCACCGATGAACGGGGACGCGGAAACACCCGCTACCGAGGCGATGTTGACGATCGCCCCGCCGTTCTCCCGCTGCCACGCCTTCCAGGTCTGCTGTGCGAACCCGAGCGCCGAGATCACGTTCGTCTCGTAGACCTTGCGGGCGACGTTGAGATCCAGCTCGGCCATCGGCCCGAAGACCGGGTTCGTACCGGCGTTGTTGACCAGGTAGTCGACCCGGCCGAACTCCTCCATGGCGCGTTCGACGGCCGCCGCCTGGTGCGCCTCGTCGTGCGCCTTGCCCGCGATTCCGATGGCCCGTTCGGCGCCGAGCCTCTCGACGGCCTCTTTCAGGGCGTCCTCACCACGGCCCGTGATGACGACCCGGTCGCCCCGGGCCACGAGCGCCTGGGCGATGCCGTAGCCGATGCCCCGGCTCGCGCCCGTGATGAGCGCGACCTTGCCACTGTCCTGCACAGTCATGTTGTCCGTTGCCCTTCCGGGGTCAGTTGAGCGGTCCGCCGGCGACGTACATGACCTGCCCGGAGACGAAGCCCGCGTCCTCGCCGGTGAAGAAGGCGATGGCGTTGGCGATGTCCTCCGGGCGCCCCACGCGCTGCACCGGGATCTGCGTCGCGGCGGCGGCCTGGAACTCCTCGAAGCCCATGCCGACACGGGCCGCGGTCTGGGCGGTCATCTCGGTGACGATGAAGCCGGGAGCCACGGCGTTGGCGGTGACACCGAACTTGCCGAGCTCCTTGGCGAGCGTCTTGGTGAAGCCCTGGAGACCGGCCTTGACCGCGGAGTAGTTGGCCTGACCACGGTTGCCCAGCGCCGAGGAGGACGAGAGCGAGACGATACGGCCGAACTTGGCCTCGACCATGTGCGACTGGACGGCCTTCGCCATGAGGAACGCGCCCTTGAGGTGCACGTTCATCACGAGGTCCCAGTCGGACTCGCTCATCTTGAAGAGCAGGTTGTCGCGGAGCACACCCGCGTTATTGACGAGGATCGTCGGGGCGCCGAGCTCGGCGGCGACGCGCGCGACGGCTGCCTCGACCTGAGCGCTGTCCGACACATCGCAGCCGACGGCGAGGGCCTTGCCCCCGGCGCCGGTGATCTTCTCGACCGTGTCCTTGCAGGCCGCCTCGTCGAGGTCGAGTACGGCGACGGCACGGCCCTCGGCCGCCAGGCGCACGGCAGTGGCGGCGCCGATGCCCCGTGCCGCTCCCGTCACGATGGCGACACGCTGCTCGGTGGTGGACATGCTTGGTTCTCCTCGCCCTTGGATCGCGGCTCAGCGGACGTCAGGAAGTTCCCGATAACTGAGCAACCGCTTAGTACCTTCAGCAGACGAGACGCTAGAAGCCCCGGCACCCGGTGTCAACGGCACGCGGGGAGCCGGGCGCATGTCACACCGGACGGCGCCGCCGCCTCACAGGTCCGGGCGGCGGCACCCGCCCGCCGTCAGCGCACCAGGACGTCGAGCAGCCGATCGAGCTCGGCAGCCGGATCCGCGGTCAGACCGCTGTGCACGACACCGGGCTGGACGACCGTGGAGCGCGGCGCGATCAGCCAGCGAAAGCGTCGCCCCGGGTCGTCGCCGGCCGCCTGGCCCGCCCCCTCGCCCCCGCCGCAGACGCCCTCGACCGCCCGCAGAGCCGCCCGCACACCGAGTACGTCGGCCTGCGGATCCAGCGCTTCGAGCTTGCGTTCGTCCAGATGGGTCCGGGCCGCGACGAACGACTTGGCCCGGCAGTAGACCAGCACGCCGGCGTTGAAGCACTCCCCACGCTCCACGCGCGGCACGACGCGCAGGACCGCGTACTCGAAGACGTGACGCTCGCTCATCGGCCGCCGTCCTTACCCGTGCGGCCGGCGCCGGCCTGTGCGTCGCGGTCCTTCTTGGCCGGATGCGGCCAGGCGCCGAGATGGTCGGTGAGCCACCCGGGCACCTGGGAGGGCCGGGTCTTCGTGGGCGCCTCCAGGACGATGCGTTCGTGGATGCTCCCGGCGCGGGCCAGCAGCGGCTCGACGTACGCCCGGCGCAGCTGGTCCGTGGTCTCGAAGCCCGGCTCACCGGCCAGCCACGCGTCCGGCACCTCGGCCGCCACCTCGGTGACCAGCTCCTCGGTGACGAGCGGAGCCAGCGCGGCGGCCGCGGCCGCGATGTCCGGCCCGAACGGTGCGAGGACGTGATCGGAGGCGTTGTACGGCTTCGCGGCCGAGGCCTGCGCGCCTGGCCAGTTGTGGTGCCAGATCATGGTGGCCCCGTGGTCGATCAGCCATGGATCGCCGTGCCAGACGAGCATGTTGGGATTCCGCCACGACCGGTCGACGTTGTTGATCAGCGCGTCGAACCAGACGACCCGCCCCGCTTCCTCCGCGCCGACCTCGTAGGCGAGCGGGTCGAAGCCGAGCGAGCCGGGCAGGTAGTCCATCCCGAGGTTCAGCCCGGCGCTGGCCTTGAGGAGCTCCTGCACCTCCTGGTCCGGCTCGGCGAGTCCGATGACCGGGTCGAGCTGGATGGTCACCAGCTCCGGCACCCGCAGCCCCAGCCTCCGGCCGAGCTCTCCGCAGATGACCTCGGCGACCAGGGTCTTGCGCCCCTGTCCGGCTCCGGTGAACTTCATGACATACGTGCCCAGGTCGTCGGCCTCGACGATCCCGGGGAGCGACCCGCCCTCCCTAAGGGGCGTGACATAGCGAGTCGCTACGACCTCTTGCAACACTTTCTCAGGCCACCCATCTCTTTAGCCTTGCAATCCATGGAGAGCCTCTCGGGGGCGCGTAGCGGGAATCACCGGCCGGCGGCGCCGGGGAGGCGCCGAGGAACTCCGGCCGGCGATCCCGCCCCCGCGCTCCCCGGGCAGACCCTCGACGGTGCGGCGGCCCTGCTACCGGCCTCCGGCATGAAGTGAGCATAGTAACCGAGAGTGATCGCAGGCGTGCCCGGGTGGGCGAAGCGCGAAGGGCAGGGGCGTCCGATCAGCGGAATCAGAGGACAGGCCGACCGCCGAGGTCCTGCGGGCCACCACGAAGGCGTACGCAGGTCAGCTGGTAGTGCTTCGTCACCGGGGTGCAGGAGCCCGGACAGCCGTGCTGATCATGCTCACCGCGCGCTCGACCTTCTCCGCCGTGGCTTCGGGGGAAGGCAGTTCGGATTCGTAGATGAAGGCGGTGGCGCCGCGGCGGCTTCCGCAGTAGTCGACGATGCCATGCTCGATCTGCGTCCGCAGGGCCTTCTCGTATCCGTGCCGCTCGAACAGGCCCGGATCACTGGCGGCCACGGGCAGAAGATGCGTCGTGAGCTGCTGCAGCTTGGGGCGCAGGCCCGAGTCCGCTGAGTACTCGAAGGCCCAGCCGTTGACGAAGACCCGGTCGATCCACCCCTTCAGCAGTGCCGGCATCGACCACCAGTACACGGGAAAGATCAGAACGACGTCAGTGGCCTGCTCGAGACGACGGTGCTCACGGACGACGTCGGACGGGTAGTCGCCGCCCTCGTGGTACGCACGGCGATCCGCCGGGTTGAACCTGGGGTCGAACTGCTCCTGGTGCAGGTCGGCCACCTCGACCGGCAGGGGGTGCAGGGCCGATTGGAGCCTGGCCGACACGTGATGCGTCAGGGACCGAGGGTCTGGGTTCGCGGTGACCAGCAAAGTCCGCGGCATGTGGCCGGTGTTCATTCCGGTGCTTCCTTGTCGAGAGGTGAGGAGTAGGGAGTGTGGTTCCGTCGGGGTGACTGTGCGCCCTGTGCGGGCGGTCACAGGGGACGTCGGCGCACGGGTCCGGGGTGGCGTGACGAATGCGGGAGGAAGCCCAGCCGGACTTGGATGTCTACGCTCATGATCTCCAGGCAACCCGACCCGGCCGCACGATCCCATGGGCAGGAAGCCGAAGAGCCTGTCCATTCGTCTGCGGCGTGAGGGCTGCCGGGGTCGGGAAGCTATACGAGTTCACGCCGGAACTCCGTCGGGTTGACGCCGCGGATGCGTTTGAACGCGGCACTGAAGCCGAAGGCGTCCGAGTAGCCGACCTCGCGGGCGATCTCGGCGAGGGTCGCCGTCCTCCGTTCCCGCATGAGGTCCGCTGCGATCATCATTCGCCGGCGGGTGAGGAACGTCAGCGGCGGCTCGCCGACCAGGTCGGTGAAGCGTTTCGCGAAGGTGGCGCGTGACACCCCAGCCCTTTTGGCCAGGGAGGACACCGTCCACGGCGCAGCCGGCTTTTCGTGCAGCAGCCTCAGTGTGTGCCCGACGACCGGGTCACGGTGTGCGGTGTACCAGGCCGGGGGGTTGCCGCCGGGCCGGTCGAACCAGTCGCGCAGGGAACACACCAGCATCCAGTCCAGAAGCCGGTCGAGCACGATCTGCTGGCCCGGGGCATCGACCGCGACCTCCGCGGCCAGGAGGGCTCGCACGGCGTCGACCGTGCCGTCGCCCGCGATACGCAGGACGTCGGGCACCGCGTCGAGCAGTTGCCGGCCGATCTCGCCGCGGACGGGGTAGGCGCCGGTGACCAGCGTCGTCGCGCTGTTCGAGTCGCCCGGAGCGGCGTCGTGCCAGCCCAGCCGGTGGTAGGTCCCGCCCTCATCAGGCGTCGCGCAGCTCTCCCCGCATTCGATCGGTTCGGCCGCGGTGTCGATCCCGTCGACGAAGGAGAACAGCGCGGGTCCGCGCAGGATCAGCGTTTCACCGGCCGTGAGGTGCTCGGGCGGGCGCCCCTCCGGAAGGATCCACCCGGACCCTTCGAGCACGGTGCACAGCGTCAGCGGCGCGCCGTCGACGAACCGCAACGCCCAGGGGGCGGTAACGGTTGAGCTGCCGAACAACGACCCTTGAGCCCGCACGTTACGGAACATGTCTTCGAAGGCGTCCATGGAGCAACGTTAGACGATCTCGCAGGCGTTTCAGCCTTTTACCTATGGGTTCGTCCTGCCCGCCGTCTCCATAGGGGCAGCACGCGCAGCGACGCCACTCGCGGCGGCCTCCGACTCCCGAACTGAGCACAGTGACCGAGGGTGATTGCGGGAGGGGAGATGTACGAGCGTGGGAGGCCACTCGGACAGGGAAAAGGCAACTTCGACAGGGCCCGAGGTCGGGGCTACCTTCTCCAGACATTCGGCGCCGCTCGCAGTTCCCCGCCCCCACGCCCGGACAGCGGGAGCGTCAGGGACGTCCGCACCAGGCACCTCGGCCAGGGAGAAACGCATGCCGCACCTTGCTCTGTACACGTTCGGTGTCCTCACATCGGCCCTCGCCGATCCCGCCCCTCTCACGCGGGAGTTCCACGAGAGCGGCCGAGCCGTCTACGAGGAGATCGGCCGGCACCCCGGATATGTCGCTCGCGCCGAAGCGGCGGACCGCAGCCTGGGCGCACGGACGGATTTCGACTCGGACTGGGGTGAGTGGGGAGAGTTCGCCGTACCGGCCTGGTACGGGAAGGGCCGCACCGCGGAAACCATCGCCCTGGCCGCGACCCTCTCGCTCTGGACCGACCTCCGGTCCGCCTTCGAATCCGTCCACACCGGTCTGCACCGCGCGGCGCTCAGCAGGCGTCACGACTGGTTCGAGAGGACGGGACATCCGGGTCACGTGTGCTGGTGGGTCGCCGAGGGGACGATACCCACCTGGCAGGACGGGGTCGCCAGGCTGGAACACCTCCACGACCACGGCTCCGCGCCGTACGCCTTCACCTTCCCCCACTCGTTCGAGCCGGGCGGAACACCGGCCGGTCCCAAGGAGCGTTCAGCACGCGGCGACGAGGTCCTGCTCGATGGCGTCCACCGTGTCCAGCAGGGCCCGTGCGACGCTGCGCAGGTCCCGGTTCGTGACCGTGTCGGCCACCACGATCGCGGCCATCGGCCCGGCCCGGCCCAGACGGACGGGGGCGGCCAGTTCGACCAGTTCGGGAATGTGCTCGCTCCTCGCGTAGGACAGTCCCGTCCGCCGGATCTGTTCGAACTCGCGCCGCATCGCGTCCGTCCTGGCCGGGATCATGCGTGAGCCGGGCATCGTGGTGGCGAAGATGTCGGCGGGGTTCCGCCGGGCCATCGCGAGCAGGAGCCTGCCCGCCGCCGAGCGGTGGGCGGGGACGGGCTGCCGCAGCGCCATCGCCAGACGGACGTGTTCCTGGCCGTAGAGGGTCCCGACGTGCTGGACCTTGGTGCCCGACAGCGTACCGAGGCTGACGATCCTGTTCGTCAGTTGGAACAGTTCGATCAGGAAGGGAGTGATCGGGTAGTTGTGCCACTGCGCCGAAGCAGGACCGCTGGTGGCCGCCAAGCGCAGCAGGTAGGTGCCGAGTTCGTAGGACTTCGACTCCTTCCGCACCGCGAGGCCGTTGTCGGTGAGCACCCTCATCAGGCGGTGCAGCGTGGACTTGGGAAGGTCCACCAGGCGCGACAGTTCCGACAGGGTCAGCGGCCGTGCCGACTCGGCCAGCACCTCCAGGACGGCGAGCGTCTTGCGCAGCGGGCCTCCCGCCAATCCGGGCGCCGGAGGATCTCGCTCGTCGTCCACGCGGAACTCCCGTCGCTGAGTCGCATCCAACCGGTCCATGCTTACCTGCGCGCGGACGGCGAACTCAAGATCAACCGGGCCGGTTGTCCCGTGGGGCCACGGCATCAGGCCCTTTTGACAGCCGTGGCCCGTGCCGGGCGGTCCGGGGCAACGGTTTCCACGCCCGTTCCGGAAAGTGGAAACGGGTGTTGAGGGCGGGACCTCGTCCTCCCTAATCTCCGGGGCGTGGCTAATGTGAGCTCGGATAAGTACGAGGACAGCGGTGTGACCCGCCGCGTCCTGCTGGCGGGTCCTCGATCCTTCTGCGCGGGTGTCGAGCGGGCCATCGAGATCGTCGAGCGGGCGCTGGAGTCCCGCGGCGCACCTGTCTACGTCCGTAAACAGATCGTGCACAACGTCACCGTCGTCGACGACCTCGCCGAGCGCGGTGCGGTGTTCGTCGACGAACTGGACGAGGTGCCGGACGACTCGACGGTGGTGTTCTCCGCGCACGGGGTCTCACCCGCGGTGCGTGAGGAGGCGGACCGGCGTGGTCTCGACGTGATCGACGGAACCTGTCCCCTGGTCGCCAAGGTGCACGCCGAGGCGCGTCGCTTCGCCGCCCGGGGTGACACCGTCGTCCTCGTCGGACACGCGGGACACGAGGAGGTCGAGGGCACCCTCGGCGAGGCGCCCGAGTCCATGGTGCTGGTCCAGACGGCCGAGGAGGCACGCGCACTGACCGGAGCCGACGGGCGGAACGTGTCATACCTGACCCAGACCACGCTGGCCGTCGATGAGACCGCGGAGGTCGTCGGCGCTCTGCGGGAGAGATTCCCACTGCTCCAGGAACCACCGTCCGACGACATCTGTTACGCCACCACCAACCGGCAGGCCGCACTCAAGGCGATCGTCGCGGAGTCGGACCTCGTCCTGGTCGTCGGCTCGGAGAACTCCTCCAACTCGGTCCGCCTGGTGGAGATGGCGCGTCGCGAGGACACTCGCGCCGAGCTGATCGACCGTGCCGCCGACATCCGGCCGGAGTGGCTTCAGGGCGTACGGACGGTAGGGCTCACGGCCGGCGCCTCGGCGCCGCCCGCCCTGGTGACGGAGGTCGTGACCTGGTTGGAAGCCCTGGGTCCTGTCAGCGTCGAAGAACGCGAGATCACCCGCGAGAACATACATTTCGACCTTCCCTCGGCGGTGCGTGGCGACACGCGGCGGCCGGCGGACGGCCGACCCAGCTGAGCGAGGAGAGCCGTGTCATTCTCTGTGCTCGGCCGTATCACCGGCCCCGAGGACCTCAAGAGACTGCGTCCGGAACAACTGCCCACATTGGCGAGTGAGATCAGGGGGTTCCTGGTCGAGAAGGTCTGCGCGGCCGGCGGACACCTCGGCCCGAACCTCGGCGTGGTGGAACTGACCATCGCGCTGCATCGGGTGTTCGACTCCCCCACGGACCGGATGGTGTTCGACACCGGACACCAGTCCTACGTCCACAAGATGCTCACCGGCCGACAGACCGCATTCGACTCACTGCGCGTGGCCGGGGGCCTGTCCGGCTATCCGTTCCGCGAGGAGTCCGAGCACGATCTCGTGGAGAACTCGCACGCCTCCACAGCCCTGTCCTACGCGGACGGCCTGGCCAAGGCACAGCGGCTGCTCGGCGAGGACCACCGCCGCGTGGTCGCGGTCACCGGCGACGGCGCGCTGACCGGTGGCATGGCCTGGGAGGCCATGAACAACCTCGGCCGCGGCGCCGGTCCCGTGGTGGTCGTCCTCAACGACAACGGCCGCTCCTACGACCCCACGGTCGGTGGGCTGGCCGAGCATCTGACCGCCCTGCGTGCCGGTCGGCACCCTGGGCCCAACCTCTTCGAGACCATCGGCTTCACCTACATAGGCCCGGTGGACGGGCACGACATCGCCGCCGTCGAGCAGGCGTTCCGCCGGGCGACGGAACTGAGCGGTCCGGTCGTGGTGCACTGCGTCACCGAGAAGGGCCGGGGATACGCCCACGCCGAGAACGACGAGGCCGACCGCATGCACGGTATCGGTGTCATCGATTCCGCGACGGGCCGGTCGCGGGGCGGCTCGTCGCCGTCGTGGACCGGCACGTTCGGCGGTGAGATGGAACGCGTCGGTGAAGCGCGGCCCGACGTCGTGGCGCTGACCGCCGCGATGCTGCGACCGGTCGGTCTGCACCGGTTCTCCCAGCGCTTCCCCGACCGGGTGTTCGACGTCGGCATCGCGGAGCAGCACGCGGTCACCAGCGCCGCGGGAATGGCCATGGGCGGCCTGCACCCGGTGGTCTGTCTGTACGCCACCTTCCTCAACCGGGCGGTGGACCAGATCATGATGGACGTCGCCCTGCACGAACTGCCGGTGACCTTCGTCCTGGACCGCGCGGGCGTCACCGGTCCCGACGGACCCAGCCACCACGGCATGTGGGACCTCGCCCTGCTGGGGACGGTGCCGGGCATGCGTGTCGCCTCGCCGCGCGATCCCGCACGCCTCACGGAACTGCTGGACGAGGCGCTGGACACGCGCGACGGCCCCACGGCACTGCGCTTCCCGAAGGGAGGGGCCGGCCCGGAGATCCCCGCCCTGAACCGTATGGAGGGCGTGGACATCCTGCACCGCACCCGGTCCCGGCCGCTGGACGTCCTGCTCGTCAGCACCGGTGTGCTCGCGGGGACGGCGCTGCGCGCGGCGGAGCTGCTGGCCGAGGAGGGTATCGGTGTCACGGTCGTCGACCCCCGCTGGGTCCTGCCGGTCAATCCTGTCCTGACCCATCTGGCCGCCCGGCACCGGCTGACCCTCTCGATCGAGGACGGGGTACGTGCGGGCGGCGTGGGCGCGGCCCTGGCCCAGGCGTGCGCCGACGCCCGGGTACCCACGCCGGTGCATGCTCTGGGGCTGCCCCGCGCGTTCCTCGACCACGGTGATCGAGCGGACATCCTCGCCGAACACGGTCTCAGCGCGCGGTCCGTCGCCGACACCGCGCTCGCCCTCCACAACGCCACGGCGACATCACACGCACCCGCATCTCGTCGGGAGAGGACACCACGGTGACCCAGGTAGCGCTCGGAATGCCCGCTTTGCCGCCCATCACGCTTTCCGACCGCCGTAAGACCCGCCAGTTGGGGGTCGGAGCGGTCGGGGTGGGCAGCGACCACCCCGTCTCGGTGCAGTCGATGACCACGACCGTCACGGCCGACATCAACGCCACCCTGCAGCAGATAGCCGAACTCACGGCCGCCGGCTGCGACATCGTCCGCGTCGCCTGCCCGAGCGCGGACGACGCCGAGGCGTTGCCCGCGATCGCCCGGAAGTCGAAGATCCCTGTCATCGCCGACATCCACTTCCAGCCCAAGTACGTCTTCGCCGCCATCGAGGCCGGCTGCGCCGCGGTACGTGTCAATCCCGGCAACATCAAGAAGTTCGACGACCAGGTGGGTGCGATCGCCCGGGCGGCCAAGGACCACGGCACCCCGATCCGTATCGGGGTGAACGCCGGGTCACTGGACGCACGACTGATGCGCAAGTACGGGAAGGCCACCCCGGAGGCGCTGGCCGAGTCCGCGCTGTGGGAGGCGTCGCTCTTCGCCGAGCACGACTTCCACGAACTGAAGATCTCGGTCAAGCACAACGACCCCGTGGTCATGATCCGCGCCTACGAGATCCTCGCCGAGCAGTGCGACTACCCGCTGCACCTGGGCGTCACCGAGGCGGGGCCGGCGTTCCAGGGCACCGTCAAGTCCTCTGTGGCCTTCGGCGCGCTGCTGCGCCAGGGCATCGGTGACACCATCCGCGTCTCCCTCTCGGCGCCGCCGGTGGAGGAGGTCAAGGTCGGTTCCCAGATCCTCCAGTCGCTCAATCTGCGACCCCGCAAGCTGGAGATCGTCTCCTGCCCCTCGTGCGGCCGGGCGCAGGTGGACGTCTACAAGCTCGCCGAGGAGGTGACCGCCGGCCTGGAGGGCATGGAGGTACCCCTGCGGGTGGCCGTCATGGGTTGTGTGGTGAACGGTCCCGGGGAGGCGCGCGAGGCCGACCTCGGAGTGGCGTCCGGCAACGGCAAGGGTCAGATCTTCGTCAAGGGTGAGGTCATCAAGACCGTCCCGGAGTCGAAGATCGTGGAGACCCTCATCGAGGAGGCCATGAACCTCGCCGAGACGATGGAGCGGGAAGCGGGAGGCTCCGTCACGGTCGTCGCCGGCTGAATGAGGGATTCCCCCTGGAGGAACAGAAACAGGTAGATCACTCGGCTCCCCGAAGTGGACCCCAGTAAGGTCATTGACGTCGCCTTTCCGACTGCCAATGACCATATCGGGCCACTTTCGGGGAGTTTTGACGTGACCGCAGTACATCGATTGACGCTAAACGGGCCCCGGACGCGGACTTCGCTACGGGTAACGGAGATTTGGCAGCGCCGGAGCGGCTTCCGTCGCACCTCCCCCAGCGGCCCGCACGCCCGGCCCTGTTGTCGATCCCCCCTGGCCACCCCCACTTTCCGGCCACACTGAGCGGACGAGGCCGCGCAAAAAGAGGAAAGCGAAAAACAAAACCGATTCGGGCAGCCCCGCACCCGAATCGGGCAGGAACGAATGCTCCAGATGCCGCGCTGCTTATTTCCTGGAGGCTTGCCATGATCACCAACACCAGAACCGCCGAAACCGCGATACGTCCGGTGAGAACACTGGTCCGCGCACCGGATCCTCTGACGCATTCGGCGGTCAGCAGTCAGCTCGGCGCCGCGCCGAACATTGAAGTCGTCACGGTGGACCACCCCGGTCCCGCAGACGTGGCTGTGGTCGTCACCGAGCGCATGACGGTGGAAGTGACCTCGCTACTGCGCAAGTTCAAGAACTCCTTACGCATACCGGTCGTGCTCATCCCGTCGGAGATCGACCGTGCCGACCTGCTGACCGCGGTGGAGTGCAACGTGGTCGCGGTACTGCCGCGGGCCGCCGCCACCAGCAGCCGCATCGAGGAGGCGGTGCTGACCGCGGCGGCCGGCGGGGGCGTGCTCCCCGCGAAGCTGCTGGGCGAACTGCTCCGGCAGTTCGAGCGGATGCAGCGTGAGGTCCTCTCACCGCACGGCCTGCACACCTCCGGGCTGACCCCCCGGGAGATCGACGTGCTGCGCCTGATGTCGGAGGGCCTGGACACCGCCGAGATAGCCGTCCGCATGTGCCTGTCCGAACGGGCTGTCAAACGGGTCGTCTTCGGGGTCACCCAACGCCTGAATCTCCGCAACCGGCCTCACGCGGTGGCGTACGCCCTACGCAGCGGCGTCATCTGACCGGGGGCCGACGCCCGCACGGGGCGTCGGCCCGGTCCCGGAACCCGTGGTCGAGGATCCCCTCGGAGCCCCGGTGACGGCCGTCTGAGCGCGAAAGGCCCACGGCGGCCGTCCCTCCCGGCGCATCGTCCTGCGCAACAGCACCATGTAGACGATGTCCAGAGCCACGTAGGTCGGCACGAGCACCTGAAGCAGGTGGTGGGAGGGGTAGACCACGACGGCCGTCAGCCCGGCGAAGAGCGACCCCACGGTCTTCGCGACGGCGATGTACATCGACTGTCCCGCACTGGACCCGCGCCTCCTGAGCAGGTAGATGAACGAGGCGCTCAGCGGTACCTGGATGATCATTCCGGTGTACATGCCGTCGAGGTCGTGGAACTCGTTCGCACCGACCATGACCACCACCGACGCCCACACCAGCACACCGGCGAGCGTCCACCGGAAGACCCGCGCCGACAGGGTGGGGTGATCGCGCGGCCCGTACCTCAGTGCCTGGTACAGCAGGACGACGTTGAACACGAGCCAGAGGAAGTTGATCTGTCGCTGGGTCGGCGTCTGCTCCAGAAGGAAGGTCAGACTGAACTCCCAGGCGATGTTGACCGCCACCAGGTAGGCGGGGATTCCCACGCGCCCGTCCCGGGCCCCCTGCCGGATCGCCAGGACGTACGTCACCATCCAGCCCAGCGCGGTCGGCCCGGCGACGGCCGCGAACAGCGCGTCCGGGACATCGGCCGCCCCCACCGAGACCGGTGGGACCTCCGACATCGGGATAAGGAAGGGGGGCAACCAGGCCATGGGGATTCCTCGTGGGTCGGAGCACGGGACGGGCGGGACGGACGGGCGGCACGGACGGGCGGGCGGGAGACGGGTCAGAGACTGGGCACGACGGGCTCCAGGCCGAAGTACGACCCGCCGTACAGCTCGTGACCGACGTGCACGTTGAGCATCGCGTGGCGGGCCGCGGTGTTGGCGTCCCGCCAGTACTGCTGCAAACGGTTCGACTCGGCGAAGGACGCCGCACCGTGCGCCCACAGCAGTTCGTCCAGCGCGGTGGTCACCAGGGCGACCGCCTGTCCGACGTCGCCGCGGATGCGCAGGAGTTCGCTCTCCGGGAGCGCGACGGCCCCTTGGGCCGCCTCGTCGAGCACGGTCGCGGCCCGGTTCACGTGCATCTCGGCGGCGTCGATCGACAGAGCCGTCCTGCCGAGCGAGGACACGAAGGTCCGTGAGTCGGTCTGGCGGGTGTAGCTGGTGGGCGCGATGCCCCGGGTGGGCGCCTTCTCCACGACGAAGGCGCGGGCCGCCTGGCCGGCGCCGAGCACCACGGACGCGCAGACGACGGCCATGGCCGCGATCGCCGCGGTGCGGAACAGCGGCGGCAGGCTGTCGTCGGTGGTGTTCTCCCGCCCGCGCTGCAACTCGGCGGGGATCACCCGGTGCTCGGGGACGAACGCGTCCCGGAGCACGACGGTGTGGCTGCCGGTGGCGCGCATACCGACGGTGTGCCAGGTGTCCTCGATCGTCAGATCCGCGACGGGCACCAGCACGGACAACCCGCCGACGGGCTCTCCGTCGGCACCCAGCTCCCGGGCGACCAGGATCGCCCAGTCGTCATGCAGGATGCCGGTGCCGTAGGGCCAGGTGCCCGAGAGCAGATAGCCGCCGTCGGTGCGCACCGCGGTGCCCGCGGCCGCGAAGATCGACGCCAGCTTGGCGCCGGGATCGTCCCCGAACACCTCGTCCCGCGCCGCCTGCGGGAACTTCGCGGCGAGCAGGTTGGAGCCGTTGATGTTGTTGACCACCCACGAGGTGGACGGGCAGTAGTGGGAGAGGGCCTTGGCGACCTCGCTCATCGTCCGGACGTCGGCCTCGAGGCCGCCGTAGGCCTTGGCCGTCCAGATCATGGCGAGCTGCGACTGGTCGATGGCCCGGACCGTGGCGTCGGGCAGCCGCCGCTCCCGCTCCCCCTCGGCGACGCCGTCCGCGAAGACCGGCCCGAATTTGTGGACCCTGTCCACCAGTTCGGTCCGCAGTTCCGTCGGGTCCGTTCGGATGTTCGTCATGGTCACCATTCCGGGCTTTCGGTGATGAGATGGGTGAAGTCGAAGTAGTCCCGCCAGGCACTGATCCGGCCGGCCCGCAGCTCGAAGGCCCCCATCACCTTCAGGTTCAGGGCGAGGTGGGTGCCGTCGACGCGGAGCATGTTCTCCACACGCTCGGTCAGGACGACTCCCCCGGCCGTGGCCAGGTGCCGGAACTTCACCTCCAGCCGCGCGAAGTCGGGTGGCAGGAGCCGGACGATCTCCGCCTTGCCCCGGCACACCGGGGAGCCGGGGTTCTCCCACACGCAGTCGTCGGTCAGGTAGCGGTCCACGGCCGCCCGGACATCTGCCGGGGCCGGCCCCATCGACGTCAGGAAGTCGTGGACGAGACGCTCGCCGTCGGTGGCAGGCATGGTCATCTCCCGTCGTCCGTGGCGTCGGACCGGCCGAGTACACGGTCGAACGCCGCACCGAGCTCCTGGTCGGCGTGGCGGCTCCCCCGGGCACTGCGCCAGGCCACGTGCTGGTCCGGCCGCACCAGGACGGCGCCGTCGTCGTCGATACCCCGCACCGCGGCCCAGGCGCCCTCGGCGTCCCAGTGGCCCACCCCATCGGGCTCGTTGTCGATGGGCACCACGGTGAGCTCCACCCCGTGGGTGCTCGCGGCCTTCTTCGCCGCGGACGCCCATGCCTCGCCCAGCGGCCCGGTGATCAGCACGAAGCCGCCGTCACCACCGACCAGGTCGTGCGTGGAGACCCTGGTGTCGCCGCGCCTCAGCCATGCGTGCGGCAGCCGGTGCCCCGGCCGGGTCGTCGGCCGGTAGACCGCGCCGTACGGGTCCCGGGGCGGCGGCTGGGTGCCGTCCGGGAGCACCGCACCGGCCTCGTAGTGGTGACCGAGCTCGATGTCGTGTGCCTGGTACTCGATGCGCTGGGTGCCGAACACCTCCCGCACCACGGAGCGCCGGGTCTCGCCCATCGGTGTGTCCTTCAGCAGTTCGCTGATATTGGCCTCGGTGGCCGCCGGTTTCCCGTGCGCCATGCCGAGGGCCGCGAACAGGAGGCCGTAGTTGAGCAGACAGCCCATCGCCCAGTCCACGTTCCGCCGGGCGACGGGCAGCCGCTCCGCCTCGTAGGAGTCGAGCAGCGCGTCGCCGGCCCGGCCGTCGAGCACGGCCCTGAGCTTCCAGGCGAGATTGTGGGCGTCCTGGATCGCGGTGTTCAGGCCGCCGCCGGCGGCGGGGGGCTGCCGGTGCGCGGCATCGCCCGCGAGGAGGACACGGCCGGACCGGAACGACCGGGCCACCACCGCCTCCGGCCGGTACTCGCTCACATGGTGGATCCGTACGCCGAGGTCCTCCGGCAGCTTCAGCAGCCCCCGCACCCGGGTCGTGATCGCCTCCGCCTCGAGGTCGCCCGCGGTCGTGCCCGGCGGTACCCGGAAGTGCAGTGCCCACTCCTCGGACGCCGAGCCCCAGTCGGGCCCCGACGCGACGAGTACCGAGACCTCGCCGTCGAGACCGAAGATGTGGGTCATCAGCACCGAGTCGCTCCACCAGCGGGAGAGGTCCGCGCTGAAGTGGACCGAGATGATGGTGAACCCGCCGCCGGCCCCGTCCATCGGGATGCCGAGCGAAGGCCCGACACTCCTGCCGCCGTCGGTGCCCACCAGGTACCGGGCCCGGACGGTGCCCACCTCACCGGTGACCCGGTCGGTCACCCGCGCCCGGACCCCGTTCTCGTCCTGGGTGAACTCCTCCATCTGATGGTTGAACAGCAGGCTGGTGGGTGCCCGTCGCTCCGCGTGCCGGCGCAGCAGTGGTTCGAGCCGGTGCTGCGGGAGGTTGGTCGAGGGTCCCGTGCTGTCGGCGGCGTAGGGGCCGGCGGTGCTGCCGCCGCCGAAGGCGTCCATCCGGTGCAGCTCCCGCCCGTCCGCCGGGCCGTCGCCGCCCAGGGAGGTGCGCCAGGCCACCTCGCTCATGTTCGGCAGCGGGCAGCTGATCCGGTAGACGTCGTCGGCGATGCCGTGCTGCCGGAAGATCTCCATGGTGCGTTGGTTCAGATAGTGCGCCCTGGGCAGGACGGACGTCGACTCGCGGCGCTCCACCACCAGGTGGCGCACCCCCGCGTCGGACAGGAAGACCGACGCGGCGAGTCCACAGCCGCCACCGCCGACCAGGAGAACAGGCACTTCTATGTCAAACATCGCTTTCCCTCTGAGCTGCGGACGGACTGCTGGCCGAGCGGGTCACCCGTCGTGGGCCGACGTGTTCTCGTGCACGGCGATGGCCGAGGCCGGGCACCGCGAGGCGGCTTCCCGGACCTGTGCGTGCTCGTGGACCGGCGGCATCGCGTCGAGCAGCGTCACCCTGCCGTCCTCGTCGTTCTGGTCGAAGACCGCCGGCGCGTACAGCGCGCAGTTCCCGATGGAGCGGCATCTGCTGTCGTCCACCTCGATCTTCACGGTCGTCTCCCTCCCGCCGCGGGTCACCAGGTGACCGGCAGGGCGTTCAGGCCGAAGACCAACGCGTTGGTGCGGTAGTCCAGTTCCTCGTGCGGGACCGCCGAGCGCAGCGTGGGGAACCTGGTGAACAGGGCCGGCAGGGCGACGCGGAGTTCCATGCGCGCCAGTTGCTGGCCCAGGCACTGGTGCGGGCCGAAGCCGAAGGTGAGGTGGCGGTGCGGGGTCCGGCGGACGTCCAGGCTGTCCAGGTCCGCGTCGTCCCCGTCGATCGTGCCGGGGTCCCGGTTGGCGGCCAGTACGGACGCCACGACGTGCTCACCCTCCTTGATCTCCTGGTCGCGCACGCAGATGTTCCCGGCCGCCTGCCGCGGCAGGACGGTGGCAGGGGCGGTGTACCGCAGCAGTTCCTCGACCGCGCCGTCGGTCACCGAGGGGTCGTCGCGCACCGCAGCGAGCTGCTCAGGGTGCTGGAACAGCAGGGCGACGCTCGCCGAGAGGGTGTTGGCGATCGTCTCGTGCCCGGCGATGAGCAGCATGTTGCCGATGCCGGCCAGCTCCTCGTCGCTCAGCTGGTCGCCGAAGTCACTCACCACGCGCCCCAGTACGTTGTCGCCCGGGTCCTTCCGGTGCTGCGCCACGAGCCCGGCCATGTAGGCCATCATCTCGGCGGCCTTCTCCATCTGGCTCTCGCGGCTCTGGCTGAAGTCCAGCGCGAGAGCGGTACGGCGCTGGAACCCTTCGCGGTCGCTGTAGGGCACCCCCAGCAGGTCGCAGATGACGAGCGTCGGGATCGGGGTGCTGAAGACCTGCACCAGGTCGGCGCCCGGACCCGCCTCCTCCAGCGCGTCCAGTGCGGAATCGACGGCGGCCTCGATGCCGGGCCTCAGCTCGCGCGCCCGCTTGGTGGTGAACGACGCGGTCAGCATGCGCCGCAGCCGGGTGTGTTCGGGGCCGTCGTAGCCCAGCAGGTTGCCCGGCTGGTGCGGCATGGAGCCGCCCATGCGCAGCAGGTCGTCCGCCAGCACGTTCTTGACGTCGTCGTAACGGGTGACGACCACCGCGTCGAACTCGCCCAGCATCGGGCTGGGCACCTTGACGCGGCTCAGCTCGTCGTCCTTCTGCGCGTCGTACAGCTCGGCGACGGGGGCGAACGGGCATCCGGCGGCCCGTCCGCCGATGGGGATGGTAGTCGGCTCGGTCATGGGGCGACCTTTCTGGTCTGGGGAGGAAGGCGTTCGAGGGGTGGCCGGGGCCACCGGGACGGAGGAGGGGAGGAGGCGCTCGCCGAGCCGGGCCGCCGCTCGGAGAGCGCGTCGCGACACTCGGCGTGAGGGGGTGTGGTCTCCCCTCTACAGCCGCCTGCCGACCACGAACCCGGCGATCTCCTGGAAGTCGCGGCGCACGTCGTCGGGGATGTCGACGGCGGACAGGCACTCCTTCGCCGCGGTGATCCGGCGGTCCGCCTCGTCGCGCGCCCAGTCCCGTCCGCCCGCCCGTTCCACGAGCTCGGTGACCCGTCGGACATCGGATTCGGTCAGCGGTTCCGGGCGGAAGTACAGGGCACGCAGCTCATCCGTTCCGGGCGAGTCGAGCGCGGCCACCACGGGCAGGGACTTCTTGCGGACCCGCAGATCGGCCCCTACCTGCTTCCCCGTACGCTCCGGGTCGCCCCAGATGCCCAGCAGGTCGTCGACGAGCTGGAAGGCGAGACCGACGTGTTCGCCGAAGGCGCCGAGCCGCTCGACCATGTTCCGTTCGGCGCCCAGCAGATCGGCGCCCAGCGCGCAGGCGCTTCCGAGCAGGGCGCCGGTCTTGTCGCCGGCCATGCGCACACACTCGGCGAGGGTCACGTCCTCGCGCCGTTCGAACTCGGCGTCGGAGGACTGGCCGTCGATCATCCGCTGGGTCGCGGTCATCAGCGCCAGGGTGGCGGACCGGGCGCCCGCACCCGGCGCGTTCATCAGTACGGACGTCGCCGCGGTGACCATGGCGTCACCGGCCAGGATGGCGCCCGGCACTCCGAAGAGGGTCCACGCCGTCGCCCGGCCCCGCCGGGTCTCGTCGCCGTCCATGATGTCGTCGTGCAGCAAGGAGAAGTTGTGCACCAGTTCGACGGCCACCGCGGCGGGCAGGCCGTCCGCGGCGGCGCCGCCGGCCGCCCTGGCCGACAGCAGCGCCAGGGTGGGGCGGATCATCTTGCCGCCCCAGGTTCCGGTGGGGCGGCCCTCGGCGTCCGCCCAGCCGAAGTGGTAGTGCGCGATCCTGCTCATCTCCGGACCCAGGTGCACATCCACGGCGTCGCGCAGGGCGGGTTCGAGCAAGGTGCGGCCGGTGTCGAGGACGGCGGTCAGGCTTCGGATCGTCGTCGTCATGAAGTCCACCGGCCGTCCGCTCGTTGGAGGGGGAACCGGGGCCCGGTTCGGTACCGGCCCCGTCCCGGACGGTCCGGGAGCACGCTGGCGTGTCGCATGGTGCACCTTCGCTGTCGGCTGGTGATGGTCAAGGAGTGGGAAGGTCGGGCGAGATCGTCCGCCCGGCAGGACTCCGCAGGGTCCGCCGCAGTACCTCGGGGGAGGTGACGAGCGTGCGGGGCGGAGCCAGCAGGAAGAGGACGTCACGGTTGGCTCCGCACACGACCGGGTCGTGGGGCACGTGAGCGCGCACGCGGGCCAGGTACCGGTTCAGCAGCCGGGCGACGGGCCCGGACCGCACCGCGTTGCCCGTGACGCCCGGCATCGGGCTGTCGGCGCCCGTCGCCACCTCCCACGCCCAACGGGAGGAGCGCAGTACCGTCTGTTGCAGGGCGTTGGCGGAGAGGGCCCGGTCCCCGGCCAGCGCCTTTCCGAGGGCGAGCGCGTTCAGGGCGGCGACGGACAGGCCCTGTCCGTAGACGGGGTTGAGTGCGCAGAAGGCGTCCCCGACGACGAGCAGTCCCCTGTGGTCCCGTCCCAGGCGGTCGTAGCGGCGGCGCCGGTTGGAGGTGTGCCGGTAGCCCACGGGCCGGCCGACCGGCCGCGCCGAGCTGAGCCACTTGTGCGGGGCGGAGTGGGGCAGTCGGCCGGCGAAGTCGACGAAGTCCTCGGTGGCGCCGGGCGGTGCCTGGTCGCGCGGCCCGGACAGGGTGACCATCCAGCGGTCGCCCTCGGCGGGCAGGATGATCGCGCCGAGGGGCTGGTCGGCGTCGGGCACGATGTAGAAGCCGCTGAGGTCCTCGGGCAGGTCATCGGCGTGGAAGACGCAGGTGGAGTACGCCCGCCCGGTCTCCACGAGTTCCTCGGCCGGCACCGGGGCGTCCATGTCGGCCAGCCAGCCCGGGGTACGGCTGCTGCGGCCGGTCGCGTCCACCACGAGGTCGGCCTCGATCTCCAGCCGGGTGTGCGGGTCGCCGTCCCGGTCCCGGACCGCGACGCCGGTGATGTGACCTGGACGGCCGAGCAGGCCGGTCACCTCCACGCCTGTGCGGACGTCGATGCGGGAGTCGTCCAGGACGCGTCGACGGATGTGGTGCTCCAGCAGCGGGCGGGACGGGGTCATGATGGGCTGGGACGGGTTGCGGCGGGAGACCCACTGCCCCCCTTGCCAGACTCCGAGGTCCCCGGGTATCGCGAGCCGCGGCGCCCCGGAGTCCTCGATGGCGGACAGCAGACCGGGCAGCAGTTCGTCGAGGGCGCGCATGCCGCTGGTGAGCAGGACATGGGTGTGGCGGGACTGCGGCACACCGGCGCGGGGCCCCGGGGTGTCCTCGTACCGGTCACGTTCGATTATCGTCACCCGTTCCGCGTGGTCGGCCAGGACGTGTGCGGCCAGCAGCCCCGCGACGCTGCCTCCCATCACCACCACGTGTCCCTGCCCGGACCGGCCGGAGCGTACGGGCGGTGCGGGCAGCGGTCGGCTGTCGGTGAGGTCCTCGGTGTCCGGCCCCCGTCGCGACGCGGCGGGCACCCGGTCGGCGCCGGCCGGTCCGTCCTCGGAGGTGTCGTCCAGCCGGGCGGCCAGGAAGCGCAGTCCGGAGGTCTCGGCCGAGCCCGGCAGGTCGCCGAGCATGTGACTGACCAGTTCCAGGTGGGTGAGCCGCCACCGGCGTACGGCGTCGCCCAGTTCGGTCAGCCGCCGGACGTCGGACGGGGTGCGGTCCTCATCACCACGTCTCGTCAACTTCTTCACCAGGCCGAACATTTCGTGGAACTGTTTCGACTGGAGCCCGCTCGCCGTGCCGAACCGGTCCCGGAAGAGCATGAAGTCCTCCCGGGGCAGCGTGTGGCGCAGCAGCGTCAGCTGTCCCTCCAGGGAGTCCACCAGCCGCGTCGCCCGCTCCACGCGCCGGTCGTGGCACTGCCGTTCGCACCGGTCGGCGTCGATGTGCCGCAGGTCGACCAGGACCTGGCTGAGCAGGGTCTCGGATGCCTGGTGCACGACGATGAAGAGCCGTTCACTGTCACTGAGGTCCTGCTGTCCGACCGGTGTCAGCGGGCGCTGCAGGGCGAGCAGTTCGTCGAGGTGCAGATATGTCGCGTAGTTCGGGGAGGTCATCGGCCCAGCTCCTAGGATTCGGTCCGCGCTATACCAGGCGCCCCGGCACGGTGAGATCGGTCAGCGCGTCCCTGTGGACGCCGGGCGGGAGGACCTCCAGCGCCTTCCCGGCCGTCTCCCCGTAACGGTGCGACACCTCTCGCGCCGCCGGCACGCCGTCGTGGTCGTGGACCAGTTGGGCCATGGCCTCGTAGCGTTCCTCGACCGGTACGGCTGTGTCGGCGAGCAGTCGCTCGATGCGTCGGCGCTTCGCCGCGGGAGCACGTTCGTGGGCGAGCAGTACGGGGAGGGTGGGCCGGCCGTTGCGGACGTCGGAGACGTTCGGCTTGCCCGCCCGTGTGCCGTCGTAGGCCATGAGGTCGTCGCGGATCTGGTAGGCGATGCCCAGTCGGTCGCTGTACTGGCTGAGTGCCCGCAGGGCCGTGTCGTCCGCGCCGCCCAGCGTGGCGCCGACGCCGCAGGCCATCCACAGGAGGGCACCGCTCTTGTCCGCGATCATGCTGAGATAGCCGTCGACGGAGCAGATCTCACGGCTCATCCGGATCTCCCGGATGGCCGCGTCCCCGATGCGCAGGCCCGCTTTGGAGAGCACCACCAGCGCTTGCGCCACCCGTTCCGGGGGCGCGCCGGCCTCCTGGCACTCGGCGAGAGCGGCGAAGCCGTGGAAGAACAGGCCGTCCCCCCCGACGATCGCCGTCGGCTGCCCGTACACGGTGTGGGCCGCGGGCTTGCTGCGCCGCTCTCCGTCGTCGTCGATGATGTCGTCGTGCATCATCGCTCCGACCTGGATACACTCCACGGCCACCGCGGCGGGCAGGACGGTCACTATGTCGCCACCCACCGCCAGGCTGGAGTGGGTCACCAGCCAGGGCCCCATCATTTTCCCGAAAGGCACCAGTCCGTAGCGAACTATTTCGTCGAGGCCCGAAACGTCGTCCGGCCACCGGCCCTCGACCTCGGCCCCCACAATCGCTGCCAGTTCGCGATCCGCGACCTGAGGCACATCCATGTCGGTCATGCACACGACGTTAGGCACGCCGTATCCGGCTGTCGTCAACGCTGTTCCGCATGGGCCCGAGTGGGACCGCACTCTGGCATCTTCGGCCCCGGCGGACCGGGCGCCGCGGCTCTCAGACCGTGGGTCGTGTGAGCCGTCCGCTCAGGCTGGCCGCGGCCAGCTCGACCCGTGAACGGTAGCCGGTGCGTGCGAACAGGCGAGTCAGGTAGTTCTCCACGGTCTTCTCACTGAGCTGCAGACGCAACGCGATCTGCCGGTTGGTCAGGCCCTCTCCGATCAGCTCGATGATCCGCTGTTCGGTGACGGCCAGGGCGTCACGCCGGCCGCGGGCGCGCGGGGCCGGAACGCCGCGTTCACGGGTGACCACGCGGACGCGTTCGAGGAGCGCCGACGCACCGCACCGCGTGGCCAGGGTGTGGGCCTCGCGCAGCCAGGGCCGCGGATCCTCGGCGAACCGGGCGACGGCGAGGCAGGATTCCAGCAGTGCGGGCAGATCCCCCCTCGCGCGCGTCATGTCGATGGCTGCCCGGGCGTGCCCCAGGTCCCGCATGACCAGGCCGCGCGCCAGCAGCAGGGTCTCCCGCTCGTCCGCACGGCCCTCCTGCGGCAGGAGTTCGACCTCCGCCAGCAGCTCCGCCGCGCCTTCGTGGTCATCACTCAGCACCGCGATCCGCACCGCACGTGACAACAGGAAGGACAGACCCGCTCCCAGCCCGGCCCGGCGCAGTCTCGGTCCGGCGAGCAGCGCCACCCGCACCGCCTGGCCGTCGTCGCCCGTCCTGGCTGCCAGCCCGACGCGCACCCAGGTCCGCATCACCGCGAACCTGCGAACCGGCGCCGCCACGGCCATCCACTCGTTGGCCTGCGCGAACTCGCCGCGGGCGGCACAGATGTCCGCGGCGAGCAGGCGTGCCGCGTGGTGGGCCAGTGTGTCCTCGGTACCGGACAGTTCGAGTTCCCGGACCGCGGACATGGCCTGCGCCCAGTCGGCGTCGGCGTAGCCGCGCACCACCCGGTGGTAGGCGCCGAGCACGCCGGTCACCGGCACCTGGTAGTCGGCGCCGATCACCAGTCTGGCCACATCAGCCATGTCGGCGACCGACGCGGCCTGGTGCAACCGGTCCAGCTCCGGGGAGGGCGCGGTGCCGCCCGAGCTCCACCAGGCACGCTCGCAGGCGTCGACGTCACCGCAGAGTGCGGCACTGAGCATGTCCGTCCGCCCGGCCCTCGCCCCGGCGCGCACCGCGGCCGGGGGCACCGGCTGACGCGCGCCGGGAGCGAGACGGCGGCCGAACCACCACTCCGAGAAGGCTGTGGGCCCGCGGCCCGGGAACGGTGCGTCCAGCAGCGCCCGTACGGCACGCTCGGCGGGCGGCTCGCCGGTGTGCAGGGCGACGAGGACGGCGGCGAGCCGGATCTCCTTCAGGGACTTCTCGGCGCAGCCGTGCTCCGCATACCGGGTCAGCACCTCGCGCAGCAGCTCGTACCGGCCTGTCCGGACGACCAGGACGAGGAGTCTGCACAGCACATGGGCGTGTTCGGGCCCCTTCGGCGGCAGGCGGCGCAGGGCTGCCGAGTACCACAGGACGGCGCGCTCGGGCTCCTCCTGCTCGGCGGCGGAGCTCATGTCGAGCAGTCGGCCGACCATGTCGTCGTCGAGCGCCACGGCCGCTCCGCCGTGCGCGATGTGGTCGGCGAGGGCCGCGGGGTCGACGCCCCCCTGTTCGCGCTGCCGGGCCAGCAACCGCTCGGCGATCGACGCGTGCAGCGCGATGCCCTGGCGGGCGCCGAAGCGGCCAGCCGCGGTGGCCGCCAGGGCGGGGCACAGGCAGGAGATCCGGCCCGCCGGGTCGGCCGTCAGCACCCCCGCCTCGATCAGCAGGTCGAGCAGCCGGCCGCAGTCGACCGGCTCGGCCCCGAGGATCTCGGCGAGCAGTGGCAGGTCGTCCATGTCGAGGCCGTCCAGGACCGCGACCGTGCCCATGAGCCGGACCGCGGGATCACCCAGCGCGGCCGCACGGCGCAGGAGCGGGTGGTCGGCCGGCAGTGCGACGGGTTCCGACGGCGAGCTCAGGCACAGCCGGCCGCGGAAGGCGATGAGCCGACCGCCTCCGCGCAGCTCCTCGAGGGTGCCTAGGACGGTGCCGGGGTTGCCCAACAGCGGTCCCAGCGCCGTGCGCAGGGCGGTCGGCACCGCCTCGTCCAGGCGGGCACCCAGTGCGCGACGGGCCAGGGACTCCGCGACGTCGTCGGCCAGCGGACCGATCGTCATCATCTGGTCGGCGTCGGTCAGCAGCTCCGCGAGGCCCGCGCCGCGTTCGGCGCCCTCCTCACAGGTCGCCACGACCAGGCAGCCGGACCGGCGGGCCGCGCTCAGCACGAGGGCGGGTTCGGCCACCGCGTGCACGTCGTCGGCGAGGACCGCGACGCGTTCCTGCCGGCCGAGGGTGTCGAACAGGCTGCCCAGCGCGGCGACCATGGACGGCGTCCATCCACCGCTGTCCTGGCCACCCGCGTCATGCAGGTGGGCCACCGCACTGAGCGCCTCGGCCAGCCCGGTCTCCTGCAACTCCTCGAACCGCTCGCGCACGGCGCGCAGCAGCGCGGCGAGGGCGAACGTGTCGCCGCCACCGTCCGGACCGGTGCCCAGCCGCAGCGGAAGGACCCGCACCCCGTCCGCCGTCAGCAGCCGGCCCACCGCGTCCAGCAGTGTGGTCCTTCCGATTCCGGCCGGTCCGTCGAGGACGATCAGGCGTCCGCCGTCGTACGCCAGCGCTGTGCGCAGTGCTGTCAGTTCATGGTCCCTGCCCCGCACCACGGCACGCGCTCGGCCCACTTGCCCGCTCCTCCTGTGACGCCTCGCGCGGCTGCGGCCCACAGGCCGCCTGATCCGGTCACCATGACCAACTCCGACCGGTTAAAGCCTTGTTGACACACACCACAATCAGCAACGCCCTCCGATCATATACTTTTCAGCCGCCTGCCGGCCGGGCGCTGCGGGCATACTGGAAGCATGATCGACAATTGGCGCCGTGCGCCCGACACGGCCTCGTCGGCACAGGCGCCGTTCGGCCGTGACGCTGTCGTGGCGAAGGTCGTCGACCTGGCCGCCTCACCGGACTCGGCACCGCTCGTCCTGGTCACCGGCCCCATCGGCATGGGACGCAGTTCGTTACTGACCGCGGTCCGCGACGAGTTGACCGCGCGGGGGCTCACCCCCCTGTCCCTCCGGGTCGCGCGCAACGAGCGCGACCGCCCCTACTCCTTGGTCTCCCGGCTCTCCGCCGAAGTGGCCGTCCTCCACCGGGGCGGTGACGTCCGGCGTGCAGCGAAGATTTCGGCCACGGCGCCGCTCGCGGAGGCCGGCCGACAGGTCGCCGCCGAGCTCCGCTCGGCACTCACCACGGGCGACAAACTGACGGTGCTCATCGACGACGCGCACTGGACCGACCCCGGCTCCCGCGCCGTACTGCTGTCTCTCGTCCGTGTGCTGGCGGGGGGCCCGGTCACGTTCGTCTGCACGGTGCGCCCGTCACCGGCCGACCCGGCGGGCGACCGGGCCGCGGTGGAGCAGTTGCGGGCCGCCTCCCTCGCCGAGGTGGTGCCGCTGCGTCCACTGCGCGAGCGGGAGATCAGTGCCCTGATCGCCCGGAGACTGCAGGCCAGGCCCACGGCAGCGCTGCTCTCCTACCTGCAACGGGAGTGCCGCGGCAGACCCGCCGCCGTGCTCGCCGCCCTGGCCGGGCACCAGCGCACCGGAGGACTCTACGTGTTCGACCGGCACGTTTACCTCACCTCGCCGGACCGGCCGCCCGAACTGCCCGTCGACCTGCCGCCGATCGAGTACCTGCGCAGGCTGGGCGCTCCGGTCTGGCCGGTGGCCAAGGCGGCGGCGGTACTCCTCCCGCTGGGCGGAGCGGCCGTCGGGCTGATCGCCGAAGCGGTGAACCGGAACGAGGAAGAGGTGCGAGGCGCGCTGTCGGAGCTGTGCGCCGAAGGTGTGCTCCGGCAGGAACCGGAAGAGGGGCACTGGAGGTTCCGGCTCCCGCTGCTCACCTCCGCCCTGACCGGCTGCCTCGGCCCCTACGAGCGGCGCAGACTCGCCCAGTTGGCCGTCACCGCCATCTGGGCGGGCGACGCCGCGGCCGACGACCGGTACATGGCCGAGCAACTCGTGGTGGCGGGACGGTTCGTGGACTCCCGGCGGGCGGCCGGTGAACTGCTCACCCGGGGCACCGCCGCCATGCTGGACGACGGATACTCCGCGGAGCGCTGGCTGCGCGCCGCCGTCGAGCTGATGACCGAACCGCGACAACGCGCTCAGGCACTGGTCAGGCACGCTGCCACCTGCTGCGTCCATCTGCGGTTCACCGAAGCCATCGACAGCGCGTGGAAAGTGCTGTCCGAGTACGCCCATCTCATCAGCTCCCAGTCGCTGTTCGAGACGGAGATGGCCTACGTCGTCGCGCTGGCCGGAACCCTGGACACGGCGGCGCTCACCGAGTTCTGCGACAACGACTGGCGCTCCCTGCCGGGCGGGGAGTTGCACCGCGTCCTGACCCGCCATGTCGCACTGTGCCACCTGGACCGGTGGCGGGAAGCGGACGAACACCTGGCGTCCCAACAGCGCGTCCTGCAGGAGGACAACGATGTCGCAGCCTGGGGTCTGCTCATCAGCGAGTGCGTCGGGGCGTACTTGGGCCGGACCGGGCCGTTCGACCGCGCCGTGGCCGATCCACCGGACTGGCCCCTGTGGACGTCGGGAGCACGGTACCGCTTCGAGCGGTTGCGACAGCTGACCCGCACACTGCTGGCCTTCGGCGAGCGGGACCGCGCGGACCGCCTGCTGACAGCTCACGAACTGCCCGCCGGATACCGGACGGTGCCCGACCAGGTCGTGGCCGACAGCCAGAGCGGGCGCTGGGACCATGCCCTCGATCTGGCGCGGCTGGGCCTGGCCACCGGACTCTCCGTCGGCTACATGCCCAGCCACACCCTGGTGACCCGGGAGACGAGCATCATCCTCGGTGCGCGCGGCCGGCTCACCGAGGCCCGCTCGGTGATCGAGCGGGCACGCTCCGTACAGCCCGTGATGCTCCATCTGCTGGCTGGGCCGGAATCACTCCTGGACGAGGCCCTGGGCGCCGCCGAACGCGCCCGCCGCGTCGTCGCCCGCGGTCTGGAGCAGGCTGTCGAGCGAGGCCTGGTGGTCGGCACGGACGTCCTGTGGCTGAGGATGGCCGAGCTGGAACTGGCCCGCGGCGACCTGCCCGCGGCACAGGGGTGCGTGGACGAGACGCGCAGGACGGCCGAGCTGATCGGCACCGGCCTGGCCCGGGTGTGCCACCTGCTCGCCACCGCGACGGTGCACCACGACCGCGCCGCCGCGGCGGCGGCGGTCCAGCTCGCCCGGCAGCGCGGCCAGCCGCTGGAACTGGCCGACACGATGGCCGTGGTGGTCCGTCACGACATGGCCGACGCCCGGCTGCTGCACGAGGCGTACGCACTGTACGGCGGCCTGGGCGCGCTGTTGCGCAGGGCACAGCTGCGCAACCTGATGCGCGAGCGTGGCGTCACCGTGCCGCACAGGGGCGTCGTCATCGCGGAGAACGAGCGGCTGCTGGCCACCTTGGTGACCGAGGGCCTGACCAACCGCGAACTCGCCGCCGTGCTGGGCAGCAGCGAGAAGAGTGTGGAAGGCAGACTGGGCAGGCTCTTCAAGCGGACCGGCTACCGTTCCCGCGTCGAGCTCGCCTCGGCGATGCTGACGGACGAGTACCGCCCCTGAACCGGGCGGACACGGTTCACCCGCCGGGTGCTGCCGCTCGGCCGTCGAGGCTCGCCCGCAGCACTGTCCCGTCGCCGTACCGGACGTTGAGCATCTCAGCGACAGGACGCTGCTCGCCGGCGGCTCCGGTACTCGACGGGGAGGGTTACCCGGTGGGCGCCGTCTCGGTCTCCGCGCTCACCTTCCTGGTCGGCCCCGAGGAGTTGCGCGCCTTCGCCCCCGCGGTGCGGCAGGCGGCCTCCGACGTGGCCAGGCGTCTCTGAACGGGCCGGTGCGGGAAGCGAGTGCGCGGCTGGGGCCCGGATCGGTTCAGGCGGGCCGGGCCACCGGATCGCCCTGCCGGGCGGCTCGGCGGACGTGGTGCCGGTGGGTGAGCAGGAAGACGACCAGCCCGAGCAGCGTCATGGCGGCGCCGGCCAGGGCAAGCGCGGGGTAGTGGGGGGCGCGATCAAGGGCCAGGCCTCCGACCGCCGACCCCAGGGCGACGCCTCCGTTGAACGACGCCGCGGCGAGCGCGGAGACCAGGGCTGACGCGGTGCCGGCGATGTGCAGGACGTAGGACTGCAGCGGGGGCACCATGCCGAAGCCCGCGCCGCCGAGCAGCACCAGGAGAACCAGCACGGCGGGCAGCACGGAGCCCAGCGCCCACAGGGCCAGCAGCCCGGCGATCAGTGTGCCGAGGATGACGATGACCGTGCGGGACACCGAGCGGTCGGCGTAGCGGCCGCCGAGGGTGTTGCCGGCGATCAGGCCCGCTCCGAACAGGAGCAGCAGCCAGGTGACGGATCCGGCGGACACGCCGGTGACGGTGGTGAGGTACGGGGCGATGTAGGTGTACACGACGAACAGGCCGCCGTAGCTGAGCGCGATGGCGAGGAACGCGGCCCACAGCGCCCCGCTGCGCAGGACCGTGAACCCCCGGTCCTCGCCCGCTCCGTCGCCGCCCGCAGGGGTGCCGGGCAGCAGGACCCACATGGCGAGCGCTCCGACGGCGGCGAGGCCCGAGACGACCCAGAAGGCCGACTCCCAGCCGGCCGCGCGCCCGACGAGGTTGCCGATGGGGACGCCGATCACGTTGGAGACGGTGAATCCGGTGAAGACCACGGCAATGGCCATGGCGCGCCGGTTGGGTTCGACCATGCCGCCGGCGATGGTGATGGCGATGCCGAGGAAGCCGCCCAGCATCGCTCCGGCGAGGGCACGTGAGAGGGACACCACGAGCAGGCTTCCGGTGAGGGCGGTGACGGCGTTGGCGATCATGAAGACGAGAGCCAGGGCCGTCACGAGGGGCTTGCGTGGAAGGCGGAGCGTGGCGGCGGCGACGAGCGGGCCGCCGAGCATCGCACCGAGCGCGAAGCTGGTGGTCACCCAGCCCGCCCGGGACACCGAGACCCCGAGATCGTCGCTGATGAGGGGCAGCAGACCGTTGGGGACGAGTTCGGCGGTTCCCAGGGCGAAGGCGGTCAGGGCGAGGGCGAGGAGGGGTGGAGGCATGCTCCCGATCGTGGGATACACGCAGGTCAGCTACCAGATCCCGTTCTTTGCGCCCCTCAGGAAGGGTGGCACCGACAGGGATATGGTCGCGTCCGGTCCCACCGCATACGGTTGATATATGAATGATCCCGGTGATCTGGCCGTTTTCCTCCGGGCCAAGCGTGCCGCCCTCCCGCCGGAAGCGACCCCCATGAACGGGTTCGGCGTCCGCCGACGGGTGCCCGGACTGCGGCGGGAGGAGGTCGCACAGCTGGCCGGGGTCAGCGTCACGTATTACACACGCCTGGAGCAGGGCCACAGCCGCCGCGCCTCCGACGAGGTCCTGCTCGCCCTGGCCCGGGCGTTGCAGCTGTCCGTCACCGAGACGGAACACCTGCTGGACCTGGCGCGGACCAGACGCACCCCCGCCGCGGGCACCGACCCCGCCCCGGAGAGCGTCAGCCCGAACGCACGGACCCTGCTCTCTCTCGTCGCCGCGCGCCCCGCGGTCGTCCTCGGCCGGCGCAACGACGTCCTGGCCTGGAACGGATCCGGGCACGCGCTGGTCGCCCCGCACCTGCCCGCCGACGCCCCCGACCACCCGGACACCCGGCCCTCCCTGCCCCGCCTCCTCTTCCTCGACCCCCAGGCCCGCGCCCTGTACCGGGACTGGAGCCAGGAAGCCGCGGACTACGTCGCCTACCTGCGGCTGATCAGCGGGAAGTACCCGGAGGACGAGGCCCTTACCCGCATGGTCGGCGAGCTGTGCGTCCGTGACGACGCTTTCGCCGCCCTGTGGGCATCGGGGCGCGTGGGCGAATGCGTCGCCGGCACCAAACGCATGATCCATCCCCGGGCCGGCGAGATCACCGTCGACTTCCAGCTCTGGGCCCAGGCGGACCGGCCCGATCAGCGCATCGAGATCTACTCGCTGCGTGACGACCCCGACGGGACGCGCACCTGCGCGCTGCTGGGCGCCCCCGCCCGGCACCCGCTCAGGCAGCGGGCCCCGGAGGCAGGTGGACGGTCATGATCAGGTGGCACGGCTCGGTGCCGGCTCCGCGGTAGGTGTGGGCGGCGTCACCGTCGAAGGCGGCGGTCTCTCCCGCGTCGACCGGGTGCTCGGCACCGTCGACGACGAGGATCATCCGGCCTGAGGTGACGCTGACGGTTTCGACGACCCCTGCCTGGTGGGGATGGCTGGGGTACTCCTCGCCCGGCTGGAGCCGCCAGCGCCAGACCTCGGTGGGGGCCGGGCCAGAGGTCGTCAGCATGAGCCGGGCTTCACTGCCCTGCTCGCCGGTCCACAGCGGCGTCACCGCGTCGCCGGACACGACTCTCACACGGCCCTCCGCCCGGCCTTCCAGGAGGGCTGACACGGATACGCCCAGCGTGTCGGCGAGCCGGACGAGGGTCGCGAAGTTCGGGTTTCCCTGTGCCTTCTCCAGGACGACCAGAGCACCCTTGCTGACCTTGGCGCGTCTGCCCAGTTCGTCCAGGGACAGCCCGGCCCGGGTGCGGGCCGCCCTGACGTTGCGCGCGAGGGTCCGCAGGGCCGCGTCCGTCTCATCCATCTGCTCACCATCCTCATCGATGGACCACTGGAATGCACCCTGCGGTCGTTCGGTTGACAGAGCCCGGTCGGTTCGTTGTACGTTTCAGTCGTTCCACCGAATACTAAAGGATGTGCCGTGATCGCTCTGCTGCTGGCCCTGGGCAGCTCCCTCGCCTACGGCTGCGCCGACTTCCTCGGCGGCCTCGGCGCCCGCAGGGCCCATGTGCTGCGCACCGTGATGATCGCGGCCCCGGCCTCACTCGCGGTCGAACTGATGCTGTGGCCGGTACTCGGCGCCTCGTTCGACGCCGGCGCCGTCGGCTGGGGCGCAGCGTCCGGCATCGCCTCGGCCGCCGCCTTCGCCCTGCTCTACCGCACCCTGGCGATCGGACCGATGAACGTGCTCTCGCCCGTGACCGCGCTGGTGTCCGCCGTGCTTCCGGTCGGGGTGGGTCTGCTGCAGGGAGAGCACCTGGGCCTCGTCGGACTGATGGGGCTGCCGCTCGCCCTGGCCGCGGTGGTGATGGTCAGCGCCGGTCACGGCGCGGGGAAGGCGCGGCCTTCGCGCGCCGCTCTGCTGCTGGCCCTCGGCGCCGGCGCCGCGATCGCGCTCCAGCTGGTCTTCCTGCATCAGGCGCCGTCCGACAGCGGCGTGGCCCCGTTGATCGTGGGGCGGGCGGTCTCCTCGGCCGTCACCCTGGCCGCGGCGGGGCTCATGTACCGGAAGCTGGGATCCGAGCGGCCCGCGTACGCGGTGTCGGCCGCCGCGGGTGTGCTGGACTCGGTGGCGAATCTGCTGTTCCTCATGGCCGCCCGCAGCGGCGACCTCGCCGTCGTCGCCGTGATCACCGCCCTCTATCCGGCGGGCACCGTGCTGCTGGCGCGCAGCGTGCTGGGCGAACGCGTCCACCGCGGCCAGCTGGTCGGGCTCGGCACCGCCGCCGTCGCCGTCAGCCTGCTCGCTCTGGCCTGAGTCCGTGGTCCGGCCCGTCGGCCGCTCGAAAGGGGGGAAGCCGTCGGCGCCGGTCTCGTCCAGGACCTCCTGGCCCCTGCGCGTCCGGAAGCCCCGGCCCACAAGCCCGCACCCCCACCCGGAGAAGGAGTCCTCCGCACATGACCACCACCTTCCGTCTCGCCCCCGCCGTCGCCGAGGCATTCCCCGACACCCTCATCGCCCTGGTCACCGCCACCGGCCTCCGTGGCCGCGAGCCGTGGCCCGGCACCACCACCGCGCTCCAGGAGCTGGAGCGGCAACTCGCCGACGGCACCTGGCAGCCGGCGGACGAGACCGACCCGCGGATCGAGGCCTGGCACACCGCCTACCGCTCGTTCGGCACCAACCCGCGCCGCGTCCGTCCCAGTGTCGACGCGCTCGGCCGCCGCCTCGCGAAGAAGGGGGCCCTGCCGCGCATCAATCCGGCCGTCGACTCGTACAACGCCGTCTCCGTCCGCCACGGCCTGCCGGCCGGGGCCTTCGACCTCGATCGTGTCGCGGGGGACGTCGGCATCCGGTACGCGGACGGCAGCGAGGAGTTCACCCCGCTCGGCGAACCCGGCACCGTCGAGCACCCCGGGCCGGGCGAGATCGTCTACGCGGACACCGCCGGCGTCCTGACCCGCCACTGGAACCACCGCGACGCCCACCGCACACGCGTCACCGAGGACTCCACCCGCATCGTCTTCGCCCTCGAGACCCTCCACGCCACCCGTGACGGCCGGCTCCTCGAAGACGCGGCACTGGAGCTGCGGGGACTGCTCGGAGCTCACGCCGAGCAGACCGCCGTCCACCACCTGGGCCCGGGCCGCCCGCCGGTCACCGTCTGACTGCCGGCCCCCGGGCCCCTCGTCGCCGCAGCCCGTGAAATCACTCATCCGGGTGCCCTGTCGCCGTTATACCCCGGGGCCACTCCCCGTCGTGATCAAGATGTCGTACGTCGGGTTGGGGCCGGGCGGCCGAAGACGGAGCCGCGCACGCCCACGTCCCCAGCACGCGACTCCAGCGACAGACGTCCTGGACAGGAGCGAACGCAGGGAAGTGGCTGTGCATCTGACACCGCACGAACAGGAACGCCTGATGATCCATGTGGCGGCCGACGTCGCGGAGAAGCGGCGGGCACGCGGAGTCCGGCTGAACTACCCCGAGACGATGGCGTTGTTGATCGTGCACGTCCTCGAGGGCGCCAGGGACGGCAGGACCGTCGCCGACCTCATGTCCTCGGGGCGGAAGGTGCTGTCCCGCGAGGAAGTCATGGAAGGCGTCCCCGAGATGATCGAGAACGTGCAGGTCGAGGCGACGTTCCCCGACGGCACGAAGCTGGTCACCGTCCACGGCCCCTTCCCCGAGACGGGCGAGGACGACGAACCCCTCGTGAGTCCGGGCAAGGTGGACTTCTCCACGCGGAAGGAGGACCGCGTGGTCGTCTTCAACGAGCGCAACAGACAACAGGACGAGGTCACCGAGCTGGAGGTCGGCAATCCCACCGACCGCCCCGTCCAGGTCGGTTCCCACTACCACTTCGCCGAAGCCAACGACGGGCTGCGGTTCGTCCGCCGGAAGGCGTGGGGCAAGCGTCTGAACGTCCCCGCCGGCAGCTCCGTACGCTTCGAGCCCGGCATCACCGAGGTCGTGCAGCTCGTGCCCATCGAGGGCGACCGCGTGGTGCACGGCCTGCGGGACAAGGTCAAGGGCCTCCCAGAGAAGGTCAAGGGCTCGCTCGACAAGGTCAAGGGATCCTTCGACGAGGAGCGGGTGTGAACGCGATGACCCAGTGCCCCGACTGCTCCTGCTGCCAGGACGAACCGACCGCCTTCGACCCGTTGACCCGCGCCGCCTACGCGGACCGGTACGGCCCGACGACCCGCGACCGCATCCGCCTCGCCGACACGGCGCTGCGGATCAAGATCGAGGACGACTGGTCCGGAGGTCCTGGGCGCAGCGGCAACGAGATGGTCTTCGGCGGCGGCAAGGTGCTCCGTGAGTCGATGGGCCAGTCCGTCGTACCGCGCGACCCCGGCAGGGGCAAGGCCGACGCGTCCGCCGGCCCCCCGGGGGCTGTCCCGCCGGACACCGTCATCACCGGCGCCGTGGTCCTGGACCACTGGGGCGTCGTGAAGGCCGATGTGGCCATCCGCGGCGGCATCATCGTCGCGCTCGGCAAGGCGTACAACCCCGAGACCATGAACCCGCTGCACGAGGGAGCACCCCCGCACAACGGCATCGGGCCCGAGCCCACCGACTTCGTCGTCGGTCCGGACACCGAGGTCATCGCGGGCAGGGGCAGGATCCTCACCGCAGGTGGTATCGACACCCACGTCCACTTCATCTGCCCCGACCAGGTCGACGAGGCACTCGCCGCGGGGGTCACCACCCTGATCGGAGGCGGCACCGGCCCGGCGGACGGCAGCACGGCCACCACGGTGACACCGGGGTCATGGCACATCGACCGCATGTTCGAGGCACTGGACGGCTTCCCGGTCAACATCGGACTGCTCGGCAAGGGCGCCACCATGTCGAAGGAGTCGATGCTCGACCAGGTGGACGCCGGTGTCCTCGGACTCAAGATCCACGAGGACTGGGGTGCCACCCCGGCCGTCATCCGCAAGTGTCTGGAGGTCTGCGAGGAGACCGGTGTCCAGCTCGCGCTCCATGCCGACTCGCTGAACGAGGCAGGTTTCGTCCAGGACACCATCGCCGCCGTCGACGGCCGCTCCATCCACGTCTTTCACGTCGAAGGGGCCGGAGGTGGCCACGCTCCCGACATGATCAAGATGGTGAGCGAGCCGAACGTGCTGCCCGCCTCCACCAACCCCACCCGCCCCCTGACCGTCAACACGGTCAAGGAGCACTTCGACATGGTGATGGTCTGCCACCACCTCAACCCGAAGGTGGAGGAGGACCTGGCCTTCGCCGACTCCCGCATCCGGCCCTCCACCATGGCCGCCGAGGACATCCTCCACGACCTCGGCGCCATCTCGATCATGTCCTCGGACGCCCAGGCCATGGGCCGGATCGGCGAAATGATCATGCGTACCTGGCAGACCGCGCACGTCATGAAGGCACGACGCGGCTTCCTGGAGGAGGATCAGCCGGCGGCAGCTGAGCCGAAGGGTGGCAAGGCGAAGGCCGGATCACCGGTGGACATGACGGCGGAGGCCGAGCCGCCGCTCGCCGACAACCGGCGCGCCCGCCGTTACGTCGCGAAGTACACCATCAACCCGGCGTTGGCCCAGGGTATCGACGAAGTCGTCGGGTCCGTGGAGACCGGCAAGCTGGCCGACCTGGTGCTGTGGGAGCCGAAGTTCTTCGGCGTCAAACCGCACCTGGTCATCAAGGGCGGGCAGATCGCGTACGCGCAGGTGGGCGACGCCAACGCGTCCATCCCCACGCCTCAGCCGGTCCTGCCTCGTCCCATGTGGGGCGCGACGGGCCTGGCACCCGGCTCGCTCTCCTACAACTTCGTCACCGAACGGGCCGTCAAGAAGGGCGTGGGCAAGGGTCGCAAGCTGAACAAGCGGTTCAAGGCCATCAAGGACACCCGCGCCGTCACCAAGGCCGACATGAAGGAGAACAGCGCCACCCCCGACGTCCGTATCGACCCCGACACGTACGACGTCGTCATCGGCGGAGCGAAGGTGACGGACGTGACGACATTCGTCGACGGTCAGATCGTCGACCGCGCGTTCGTGAGCGAACTCCCCATGGCACAGCGTTACTTCCTCTTCTGACCGACGAACTCGCCGCCGCAGGACCTGAGCCGTGGAGTAGAGGAAGAAGGGGAACGAACGATGAACTGTGCCGCGCTGCTCGTCCTGGCCGACGGCCGGTTCCCCGCCGGAGGGCATGCGCACTCCGGCGGGGCGGAGGCGGCCGTGGCGGCGGGCCGCATCACCGACGCGGCCTCGCTGGAGGCCTTCTGCAGGGGCCGCCTGCACACCGCGGGCCTGGTCGCGGCGGCCCTGGCCGCCGCGGCCGCGGGCGGACACGATCCGCTGGCCCTGGACGGGGCCGCGGACGCCCGCACCCCGGTACCGGCGCTGCGGACCACCTCCCGCAAGCTGGGGCGGCAGATGATGCGTGCGGCCCGCGCCGCCTGGCCGTCGGCCGCGCTCGACGCCCTCGCCGCGGCCCGGCCGCAGGGAGCGCACCAGCCCGTGGTCCTGGGCCTGGCAGCCCGGTCCGCCGGGCTCACGCCCCTGGACGCCTCCTACGCGGCGGTGTACGAAGCCGTCAGCGGACCGACCACCGCGACGGTCCGGCTACTGAGCCTCGACCCGTTCGACGCCACCGCCGTCCTGGCCCGGCTGGCCCCCGACCTCGACCGGATCGCGGCAGCGGCCACGACGGCGGCCCGGCGCGTCACCGGGGAGGGCACAGGCGTACTGCCCGCCGCCTCGGCTCCGCTGCTGGACATCGCCGCACAACGACACGCCGCCTGGCCGGTACGCCTCTTCGCATCCTGACCACCCGTCACGGGACAGCACCGGATCTCACGCAAGGAAGCCACATGCACCTCGGCCACGACCTCGACGAGAAGTTCCCCCATCGGCACACCTACAGTGCCGTCCGCCGTCTGCGCCCCGACGGCAGCCACCGCGCCCTGCGCATCGGACTCGGCGGACCGGTCGGCTCGGGCAAGACCGCCACCGTCGCCGCGCTGTGCCGGGCGCTCCGCACCGAAGCGTCCGTCGCGGTGGTCACCAACGACATCTACACCCGTGAGGACGCCGATTTCCTGCTCCGGGAAGCAGTCCTTCCGCCGGAACGGATCAAGGCGGTCGAGACCGGGGCCTGCCCGCACACCGCGATCCGCGACGACATCTCCGCCAACCTCGAAGCCGTCGAGGACCTGGAGGAGGAGGTCGGTTCCCTCGATCTGATCCTGGTGGAGTCCGGCGGCGACAACCTCACCGCGACCTTCTCCAAGGGACTGGTGGACAGCCAGATCTTCGTCATCGACGTGGCCGGTGGCGACGACATCCCCCGTAAGGGCGGCCCCGGTGTGACCACCGCCGATCTCCTCGTCGTCAACAAGACCGACCTCGCCCCCTACGTCGGCTCCGACCTCGCTGCCATGGCCCACGACGCGGGGGCCCAGCGCGGCACGCTTCCCGTCGTCTTCACCTCCCTCAAGGAGGAGGGAGGCGTCAAACCGGTCGCCGACTGGATCCGTGAACGCCTGACCGACTGGACCGCCGACCACTCATGACCCTCACCACCGGCCCCACGGCGGAGACCGCGCCGCACCCACCGGTCCTCGGTGTGCGGGCGACGGCCCGCATCACCGCGGTCTCCAGGGGCGGCACCACCGTCCTGCCCGTCCTGGACGGAGACGGCCCCTTCGAGCTCCGGCGGCTGCGAGCACGCGGCGCCGAGGCGCGCGTGTGCGTCGTCGGCGCCATGAGCGCCCCGCTCGGCGGTGACCGGCTCCGCATCGAAGCCACCGCCCGGCAGGGGGCGGAACTCCACATCACCTCCGCCGCCGCGACCCTCGCCCTCAGGGGCCCCACCACGGCCGCCGCCACCTACGACGTGCACCTGACCGTGGAGGAGCACGCGGAGCTCCGTTGGCAGCCCAGACCGTTGATCTGCGCGGCCGGCAGCAATCTGCGCCAGACGTGGACCGTCGATCTCGCCCCCACCGCACGGCTCGTCCTGCGGGAGGAGCAGGTACTGGGCCGCACGGGCGAGGCATCCGGCCAGGTGACGACCAGGCTCACCGTCCGACGCGGCGGGCAGGTACTCCTCGATCAGGAAGCGGCGTACGGCCCTGACGCACCCGGCTGGGACAGCCCGGCCGTCCTCGGCGGGTATCGCGCGACCGGGCAGATCCTGCTCGTCGATCCCGTCTTCGAGGAGGATCCGCCGGACGTGCACCTCCTCGTCGGCGCTCCCGAGGACGGCCAGGCCGTCCGCTTCCCGCTGCCGGGGCCCGCCGCGCTCGTCACCGCCGTGGCCCGCGACGGTCTCCGTCTGCGGCAACTCCTCAACGCTGTCCGGAGCCCACGTCGCCGGACAGGCGCAGCATGACCTTGCTGCTGCCGGCGGCGGGGTCGGCGGCGACCGCCAGCGCCTCCTCCGCGCGTGCCAGCGGGAAGCGGTGGGTGATCAGCGGGGTGAGGTCCAGTCCGTCCCGCAGGGCGAGCAGGGCGTCGTCCATCTCCTCGACGAAACGGTAGGACCCGATCCAGGTGATCTCGCGGGTCACCAGGTCCCCGAGGACCGCGGGTGCGGCGGCCCCCGGCAGGTTGCCGACCTGGACGAGCGTGCCGCCCCGGGCCGTGGCTCGCAGTACCGGCCCCAGGGCGGCCGGGGCGCCGGACGCCTCGAAGGCCACGTCCACGTCCTGCGGCAGGACGTCGCCCCGCGCCAGGTCTCTGGTCTCGTCGGCGCCCAGGGCCCGGGCGACGGCGAGGGCCGGCGCCGACAGGTCCGCGGCGATGACGGTGCCGGCTCCCCGGTGCCTCGCGGCGGCCACGACGAGGGAGCCGATAGGTCCGGCGCCGTTGACCAGGACCGTCCGGCCGCGCAGGTCGGGGACCCGGCCGACCGCGTGCAGGGCGACGGCCAAAGGCTCTGCCAGGGCCCCTTGTTCGGTGCTCACTCCGGCCGGCAGCGGCCGGATCTGCTCCGCCCTGACCGTCCTGTACTCGCTGAACCCGCCGTCGGTGTGCGGGGTGAAGGCCGCCGAGCCGAAGTAACGGACGCGCGGGTACAGGTTGGTGCGTCCGGCGATCCGTTCCGGCAGTACACCGTCGCCGACGAGCCCGGCCGGATGGACGGTCACCGGTGTGCCTTCGCCGGAACCCGTGACACCGAGGCCCGTGACACCGAGTTCCGTGACACCTGGGCCGAGTTCGACGATCCGGCCCGCGACCTCGTGCCCGAGCACGAGGGGATGCGCGAGCGCCGCCGTGCCGGACGCCCCGTACCTCCAGTAGGCGATGTCGGAACCGCAGATCCCGCCCCACTCCATGGCCAGGAGCACTTCTCCCGCACCCGGCACCGGCCGGGCCCGCTCGTCGACACGCAGATCGCCCGGTCCGTGCACGACGACGGCCCTCATACGCCGCACGTCGGCGGCCGGGGCACCCTTGCGGTCTTCTCCCGCAACGGCGGTCATATGGCGTCCTCCAGGCGGACCAGGTCGCGTCCGCGGGTCTCCGGCGCGAGGAACGCGCTGGCGGCTGTGATGAGCGAGTAGATGACGAGCATCGCGGCGATGGGCCACCAACTGCCGGTCAGGGCGGTGAGTGTGGCAGCCAGTACGGGGCCGATCGCGGTGGCGAGGATTCCGCCGATCTCCTTGGCGAGCGCGAGCTGGGTGAACCGGGTCCGGGAGCCGAAGAGTTCCGCCATCGTCACGCTCTCCAGCGAGAACAGTCCGAGGACTCCGACGTTGAGACCGAGGACCATGCCGATCATCACCGCGGGTGTGGAGCCGGAACTGATCAGGAACATCACGGGGAAGGCGATGACGACGGTCAGCAGGCTGAGTGCGAGATAGAGCACGCGTCGTCCGAAGCGGTCTCCGAGCAGGCCGACGACCGGGACGGTGGCGAAGCCCAGCAGGGAGCCGTACACGATCGCGTCCGTCGGGACGGACCGGCCGACGGCGAGCTCGGTGGCGATGTAGCCGACGAGGAAGGTCTGGATCAGCCCTGAGTTGCCCGCCTGGCCGAAGCGCAGTCCCAGCGCGAGGAAGAACGCTTTGCCCTTGCGCTGCCGGATGCCGGCCGCCAGGACGTCGCCCCGCTTGCCGTCGGTGTCGGCGATGACGGACTCCACCTCGTCACGGGCCAGCGCCACACCGTCCACCACATCGGGGCGTTCCTCGAAGACGGGGCTCTCCTTGAGCCCCCGGCGCAGCCAGACGGCGAAGAACATCAGCCCGAAGCTGAGCAGGAACGGCAGCCGCCAGCCCCAGGACAGCAGTTGCTCCTCGGTGAGTACGGCGAGCAGGATCGCCCACAGACCCGAAGCGGCGAGCGTTCCCGAGTTGGTGCCGAGCGAGACCAGCGAGGCGACGAGACCACGTCGGCGGGCGGGTGCGTACTCGACGAGCAGTACGGTCGCCCCGGCGATCTCGGCCCCGGCTCCGAACCCCTGCACCAGCCGGAGCGCGACGAGCAGGATCGGCGCGAGGATTCCGATGGTGGCGTAGGTGGGCAGGGCGCCGATCAGGGTGGTGGAAGCGCCCATCATCAGGACGGTGAGGTAGAGGACCCGCTTGCGGCCGATCCGGTCCCCCATCCGTCCGAAGTAGACGGCCCCGGCGAGCCGGGCCACGTATCCCACTCCGTAGGTCGCCATCGCCGCGATCAGACCGATGGCCGGACTGACGTCAGGAAAGAAGATCTTGTTGAACACGATCGCTGCGGCCAGCGAGTAGAGCTGGAAATCCATGAACTCCATGGCCGTGCCCAGCCAGCCCGAGACGGCGGCCCGGGTCAGGTCACCGGTGGTGCGGTGCGCGGGGCCCTTCTGCTCCGCGGCGACAGCACTGTCCTTCATCGTGAACTCCGTTGTTCGGGGACGTAGAGCGGTGTGGAGCGGAACCCTACGGCCGGCGGCTCAGATCTCGACACGGCCGGCGTGCAGGGCCGGCAGTCGGTCCGCGACGGCGGCGGTGAGGGCATCGTCACCGGCCAGGTCCGCAGCGCCGAGGAGGCTCAGCAGCGCGCGTACCGTCTCCACCGGCCGGTCAGGGGCCGACCAGCAGGCGGCCAGCGCGTCGGCGGCCGGGTCGGTGAGGGCGGCGACTCCGGGACGCGTGCCGTGCACCCAGGCTCCGAGGGCCAGTTCGAGCACCGGGGTGGCCGCCCCCCGTCCGCGCAGTTCGCGCAGGGCGGGGAGCCAGCGTTCCGCGATCTTCAGCGAGCTGTCGGAGCCGATCTGCCGCAGCAGGTGGCGTATCGCGGGATTGCGGAACCGTCCGACGAGGTCGTCGGCGTAGGCGACGGGATCGGGGCCCCCGGCGGGGAGGGTCGCGGCAACCTCCGCGCACAGGGCACGGACGACGGTCTCGCCCCAGTCCGTGGCCATCGTGCCGGCGATCGTGGCGCACCCGGCGGAGAGGCCCAGATGGGCGAGCGCCGAGTGCGAGCCGTTCAGCAGCCGCAACTTGGTGAGCTGGTACGGCGTGACGTCCGGCACGAACAGGGCGCCGTCCCGCTCCCAGGGCGGTCGTGGAGCGGCGAACGCGTCCTCCAGGACCCACTGCCGGTAGGGCTCCCCTGCCACGGGCACGGCGTCGCGCACGCCGAGCGCGGCGGAGGCCGCCAGCAGGTCCGCCTCACCGGACGCGGGCACGATCCGGTCCACGACGGTCGAGGGGAAGGCCACGGTCGCTGCCATCCGGTCCAGGATCTCGTCGCGGTCCGGCCAGGCCGAAGCACGGACGAAGTCGCCGACGACCCGGCCCAGCACCGCGCCGTTGCCCGCCATGTTGTCGCAGGACACGACGGTGACGGGTGGTGCTCCGGCCCGGGCCCTGGCGGCGAGCCCCGCGGCCAGCCGCCCCACCACCGTGGTGAGGGGTCCGCCCCGTCCCGCCGCGAGGTCCGCGGCCACGGGCGGCGCGGTGAGGTCGAGCCCGCCGGTCGAGGGGGACCGGAAGTAGCCCTTCTCCGTGACGGTCAGGCTCACCACGGTGGTCTCCGGGTCGGTGAGCAGGGCGTCGACGGCCTCGGCGTCCGGCCCCATCGTCAGGGCGTCGACGACCGCCCCCACGACGCGGCACACACCGCCGCCCGGACGGCGTTCGGTGAGCGAGTAGAGGTGGTCCTGATCCCGCAGGGCGCGCACGGTTCCCGCGGAGCGGGGGGCGACGGCGGTGATGCCCCAGGGTTCGCCGGAGCGGGCGGCGGCGTTCTCGGTGTACACCGCCTGATGGGCCCGGTGGAAGGCACCGATACCGAAGTGCACGATGCGGGGGCGCAGTTCGGCGGGGTCCACGGCGGGGCGCAGCTCCGGCGCCATCCGGGACAGGGCCGAACGGTTCAGTGGGGGCAGGTTCACGGCGTTCACCAGTCGTGCACCGATCCGTCGAGACGGCGCGCGACCGGTAGGTAGCGCCGCCGGTAGGGGTACCGCTCGGCGGCCTTCTCGTCGTACTCCACGCCGAGGCCGGGCTCCTCGGACGGGTGCAGCATGCCGTCGGCGAACGTGACGCCGGTGCGGAACACCTCCGCGGCCTCCTCGGGGTGGCCCATGTACTCCTGGATGCCGAAGTTCGGCACGGTCACGTCGAGGTGCACGGCGGCGGCCATGCTGACCGGGGAGAGGTCGGTCGCACCGTGGGAACCGGTGCGCACCTGGTAGAGCGCCGCGAGGTCGAAGATCCGTCGCAGGTGGGTGATGCCGCCCGCGTGGGCGACCGTGGTGCGTACGTAGTCGATGAGCTGCCCGGTGATGAGGTGCTGGACGTCCCAGATGGAGTTCATGACCTCACCGACCGCGATCGGCGTGGTCGTGTGCTCGCGGATCAGCCGGAAGGACTCCTGGTTCTCGGCCGGGGTCGGATCCTCCATCCAGAAGAGTCGGCAGGCCTCGACGCTCTTGCCGAAGCGTGCCGCCTCGATCGGGCTCAGACGGTGGTGGACGTCGTGCAGGAGGTGGAAGCCGAAGCCGAAGCGCTCACGCACCGCCTCCAGGTAGGTGGGCGCGAAGCCGAGGTACGCCTCCGTGTCCCACGGCTGTTCGTCCGGCAGCTCGGTCGCGGCCGGCTCGTAGACCTTTCCCTTGCGGACGCCGTAGGTGCCGCCCACGTCGGGCACCGCGGCCTGGGCCCGGACGGCGCGGTAGCCCAGCTCCAGGTACCGCTGGACGTCGTCGAGCAGTGAGGGGACATCGGTGCCGCTGGCGTGCGAGTAGACCAGCACACCGTCCCTGGAACGCCCGCCGAGGAGCTGGTAGACGGGGAGCCCGGCCGTCTTGCCCTTGATGTCCCACAACGCGGTGTCGACGGCGGAGACGGCCGTCATGGTCACGGGCCCCCGGCGCCAGTACGCGCCCTTGTACAGGTACTGCCACATGTCCTCGATGCGAGCGGGATCCTTGCCGATCAGGAGCGGCGCCACATGGTCACGCAGGTAGCTCGCCACGGCGAGCTCCCTGCCGTTGAGGGTGGCGTCGCCGAGGCCGGTCACTCCGTCCGTGGTGGTGATGCGCAACGTGACGAACGTACGCCCGGGGGAGGCGACGAACACGTCGACGCGTTCGATCTTGCTCACGGGGTCTCCTTGCGGTGGCGGACGGGCGGGAGGCCGGGCCGGGGCCCGATCGGTCCCGACCAGTCGGGCACGGCTGTCGTGCAGAGCTTGTATACAAGCACTTGTCGCGCAGCCCGGCAAGAGTCCTGGCACCGTTGTCCAGCGCTTTCACCACCGGCCGTTCCGCGCCCCCACCGCTCCCGGCCGCTGGTCGGGTCCGCTGCGACCGGTACGTAGGATGGGCACATGGCTCAAGCGAACGAGCGTCGGACCAGCAGACACAGCATCTATCTGAAGCTGCGTCAGATGGTGCTGACCCTGGAGCTCCCCCCCGGTGCCGCCCTGTCGGAGAACGAGCTCGCCACCGCTCTCGGGGTGAGCCGCACCCCGGTGCGGGAGAGCCTGATCCTGCTGGCCCAGGAGGGCCTGGTGCAGGTCTTCCCGAAGGTCGGATCGTTCGTCTCCCGCGTGGACCCGGCACAGGTCGCCGACGCGCAGTTCCTGCGGGAGGCCGTGGAGCTCGCATCCCTGGACAGCCTGCCGACGCGACTGGACCCGGCCGTCGTCGACGAGCTCCGGGACAATCTCGGACGGCAGCAGCGTCCAGAGCTGGGGCTGGAGGAGTTCTTCGCACTGGACGAGGCGTTCCACCACGGACTGATGCGCCTGAGCGGTCACGGCGACGTATGGACCACGGTCGCCGCGGCGAAGGGACACCTGGACAGGGCCCGACGCCTCGGCCTGCACGAGAACGTCTCGCCGGCCGTCTTCACCTCGCAGCACCGGGAGATCCTCGAAGCCGTCATCGACGGCCACGTTCCGCTGGCCCACGCCCGCATGCGTGACCACCTGCGAGCGGTCTTCGACGACATCGAACGCATCCGCGCCCACTCCCCCGAACTGTTCTCCACCGGCCCCTCCACCGTGCCGGTACGGCGCAGCGTCGTTGTCTGGGAATGAGCGCTCCCGCGCCCCCGCGCGGTCCACGGAGGCAGGGCGCGCTCCCGTCCGGTCGTTATCCTGGCCGGGCGTCGCTGAACGCGCGGGGCCACGGGCGCGTATCCACTGCTGAGGTCTCGTCACTCCGTCGAAGGGAACGCCGACATGAGCGCATCACCGAGGAGCCAGGCCCGCTTCGGGCGCCGCACCGTCGTCGTGGCGGCCGGAGCGGTGGGAGCGGCCGCCGCTCTCACCGCGTGCGGTGGCTCGCAGGACGCCGGGGAGCCGGACACCGCCGAGCCGTCCGGGGAGAGCGGGGGCGCCGCCCTCGCGAAGACGGCCGACATCCCGGAGGGCGGCGGAGTGGTCTTCGCCGACGAGGGCGTCGTGGTGACACAGCCCACGGCCGGCACGTTCAAGGCGTTCTCCTCGAAGTGCACCCACCAGGGCTGCGCGGTGAAGGGGATCACCGACGGCGTCATCAACTGCCCCTGCCACAACAGCACGTTCGACGCCACGACCGGTGAGGCGACCGGCGGCCCCGCGACCCAGCCGCTGCCCGAGAAGCGGATCCGGGTGGAGAACGGCTCCATCACCCTGGCATGAGGAGCCGCCCCGGCCGGACCGTTGCATGATCGCGGACGAGGCTCCATGATGTCCGGAACCGACCGGAGCCGCCCGGACCCGGACCACGGAAAGGGCACCCCGTGACCGTCACCCAGCGTCGAGGCCGTCGGATCATGATGACCGACGCGGAGCGGGACGCCTACCTCACGCGGCAGCGCACCTGCCGCGTCGCCACGGTCTCCGCCGAGGGCATGCCGCATGTCGGGGCGTTGTGGTTCGTGTGGGACGGCACCTCTGTCTGGCTCTACTCCCTCACCCGGAGCCTGCGCTGGGCCCAACTCCGGCGCGACCCGCGGATCGCCGTGGTGGTGGACGACGGTGCGGAGTACGGAGAGCTGCGTGGGGTGGAGCTCTCCGGCGAGGTCTCCTTCGTCGGTGAGATCCCCCGCACGGGCGAGCCCTGCCCCGAACTGAACGCCCCCGAGCGGTCGTTCGCGACGAAGTACTTCGGTCTGGACTCCCTGCCGCACGATGAGCGGCACGGCTGGCTCCGCCTCACCCCGCGGGCCGTCCGGTCCTGGGACTTCAGGAAGCTGCCCGGTCCGGAGTGATTCCGGCTCGCCGTCGGCCACCCCGAGGTACGGGACGGCGAGCCGGGATCCGCCGGGACCGGCGCGTCCAGGGCTCCCGGCGCCGCACTCAGCCGTAACTGACCGGAGTCGCGGGCGGCGCCGCGGCCGCGACCGCGTCGGCCAAGGGCTCGATGTCGGCGGCGGACAGCGACGAGACGGTCAGCCGAAGCCCCTGCGGCGAGGCCATCCTGAACCGGGCCCCGGGGGCCACCGCCCAGCCGGAGTGCAGCAGTCTGGCCACCGCTCCGGTCTCGTCACCCACGGGCACCCACACGTTCATCCCCGTCCGCCCGTACGACGTGATCCCCCGCTCCCCCAGCGCCCGCACGAGGGCGTCCCGGCGTTCCCCGTAGGAGCGGGCGACGGCCACCGTGTCGACGGCACCCGTCTCCCACAGGTGTGCCACGGTCCGCTGCAGCAGTCCGCTGACCCAGCCGGGCCCCAGCCGCTGACGGCCCGTCACCCGGTCCACGGTCAGCCCGTCCCCCGTGAGCACGGCGACCCGCAGATCCGGTCCGTACGCCTTCGAGACGGACCGCACGAAGGCCCAGCGGTCCGTGCTCCCCGCCAGGGGGTGCAACGGCAGATCGACGATGGCGTGACCGTGGTCGTCCTCGATGAGGAGTACGCCGGGGTGTTCCGCCAGGAGGGAACGCAGCTCCCCGGCCCTGCGGCTCCCCACCGTCGCACCGGTCGGGTTCTGCGCCCGACCGGTGACCACCAGGGCCCTGGCCCCTGCCCGCAACACCCGCTCCACGTCACCGGGGAGCGGACCCTCCTCATCCAGCGCCACCGGAACGACGCGCATCCCGAGCGCCGGAACGAGATCGAGCAACGCGCCCCAGCCCGGATCCTCGACGGCCACCGCGTCGCCGGGCCTGAGGTGCGCGGCGAGCACCCGTTCGATCGAGTCCAGGGCCCCGGAGGTGACCGCCACCGGCCCGTCCGGCACGCCGTCGGCGTCCAGAGCGGCCCGTGCGAGCTCCGCGAACCGGGGGACCACGGCCGCGTCGCCGTAGAGACCGAGCTCCTTGCCGTACGCCTCCGCGGCCGCCGCCAACGCCTCGCCGAGTTCCGGCAGCAGGGCGGGGTCCGGATTGCCGTCGCCCAGGTCACGCACACCGGGTGGAGCTTCCACCCGGAGCGAGCCGCGCGCCGTGCTCGCGGGCCGGGGCCGCACCCGGCTCCCCCGCCGCCCCGCCGTCTCGATCACTCCACGTTCACGGAGGGAGCGGTAGGCGGCGGCCACCGTGTTGGGATTGACGCCGAGCAGGGTCGCCAACTCCCGCATGGGAGGCAGCACATGGCCCGGCTCCAGGTCACCCGAGGCGACACCGCGCTCCACGCTCGCGGCAATGTCCGATGCGCGCCGCCCGCTGATCCGATACTCTCCTAGCACAAACAATACTATGCACTAGTGCAATGGAGTACGCAATGCCGGACGCCACCCCCGACAGCACCGGCCTCCACGGGGCCGCCTACACGCCGACGGAACGCACGGTCCCGAGCCGTTCCAAAGACCGCGCCGCGTACGACCGGGAGACGGTCCACTCGATACTCGACGCCGCCTACCTCTGTCACTTGGGCTTCATCCGCGACGGCGCGCCCGTCGTCCTGCCGACCCTCTTCGGCCGGGTCGGCGAGCGGCTCTACGTGCACGGCTCGACCGGTTCACGACCGCTACGCGCGACGGGCGCCGCGGACCCGGGCCTCGCCGTCTGCCTGACCGTGACCCATGTGGACGGCCTGGTGCTGGCCCGTTCCGCCTTCCACCACTCGATGAACTACCGCTCGGTGGTGGTCCACGGGATCGCGCGGACGGTGACCGACCCGGAGGAGCGTCGCGTCGCACTCGACACCCTCGTCGACCAGGTCGTACCGGGCCGCTCGAAGGACTCCCGGCCGGCGGACGCGAAGGAACTCGCCGCGACCGCGGTCATCCGCCTGGATCTCGACGAGGTCTCCGCCAAGATCCGTACCGGCGGACCGAACGACGCCCCGGAGGACCTCTCGCTGCCGTACTGGGCGGGCGTGGTCCCTCTGACGCGCGGGTACGCGGCGCCGGTGCCGTCCGACGACCTGGACCCCGCCGTCCGGCTGCCGGACTACCTCACCGCGCTCTGACCCGGCCGCCCGCCGCCCATCCGGATCAGGCCGCGACGGTGGCCCGGCGACGGGCGGCAGCGGCGCCGCGCGTCTCGGCGTAGGCCAGCCCCATCACGGCGGTGAGCAGGAGCAGTGTGCCGATGACCGTGGCCGCGGTGAGCCGCTCCCGCAGCACGGTCACGGCGATGACTGCGGCGCTCACCGGCTCGAGCAGCATGATGACGGACACGGTCGCCGAACGGACCGCCGCGGCGCCCGCGAAGTAGAGCGCGTAGGCGAGTGCGGTCGGCACCGCCGCCACGTAGACGAGCAGCCACAGCACCTGAGCCGTGTCTGCGGTGTGCGGCACAAGGCCTTCGACGGCCGCCATCGGCAGCAGTCCCACCGCGCCGACACCGAAGGCCCACGCGCTGGTGGAGAGGGGATCACCCGCCGCCCCGTCCCGGCCGAGCCACCGGGTCAGCAGGGTGATCGCCGCGTATCCGGCAGCGGACAGCAGGGCCAGCAGCACTCCGGCGGGCCGCACTTCGGCCGCTTCGCCCCCGAGCACCAGCACGGCGAGGCCGGTGAGCGCACCGGCCACGGCGGCGATCCCGCCCCTGCCCAGCCGCTCCCCCAGGATCAGCCGCGCGCCGACAGCGATGAGGACGGGCCCCGCGCCCAGCGTGACGACGGTGCCGACCGCGAGTCCGGTCGCCTCGACCGCCGCGAAGTAGGCGCTCTGGAACACGGTGAGACCGATACCGGTCCCCAGGACGCGCAGCAGCCGCCGACGGCGCGGCTCGACGGCGGTACGCGGGCGGCGCGGACGCACCACGAGCGCCCCGGCCAGCAGGACGAGACCGCCGGCACAGCGCCAGAACGACAGGGCCAGGGGCCCGAGATCACTGATCCGGAAGAGCAGGGAGGCGGCGGCGCCGGCCGTACCCCAGGCAATACCGGCGACGACGAGATAGACCAGGCTCCGCCCGACGGGCATGCCTGCGACAGGGTGGGACACGTGATTCTCCAGAAGAAGGGGTGGTCGCTGGGCTCCGCGCGCGGGCAGCGACGAACCGCCCGGGGACGTACCCGAGCCCGGTCTTCGTCCGGAGTGGCCGCCTCGCGCTAGGCGGCGGGAGGCGGAAGCACGGTCTGCAACATGATCGACACCCTACGACGGGCCCGGAGGCCGGGACAACTCACCCTCGGCGGCGGCCGGCCCGCGCACTCCCGCCGTCCCCCCGGCCGGCCCCGCCGGACCGGAGGCAACGGGCCCGGACGGAGGCCTCGGCGCGGACGACTGCGCGATGAAGGCGCCGATCAGCACCACTCCGCCGCCCACGAGCTGCGGCGCGGAGAGGTGCTCCCCCAGCAGCACCCAGGCGAGCACGGTCGCGATGACCGCCTCGAGGCAGGCGACGACACCAGCGACCTGGGGTGAGAGCAGCCGTACCGACACCACTCCGGTGGCATAGGCCAGCACGGTCGCGAGCAGCACGATCCAGCCGAGCAGGAGCCATGCCGGGACCTCGCGCCCCGCCATGTCCGCGCTCCCGCCGAGAACCGCCCAGTCCATTCCCCAGGGCCTGGCCACCACCGTCAGCACGGCCGCGCCGGCCAGCAGTCCGTACGCGATCACGCCCACGGGGTTCGGCGGTTCGGCTCCGGCCGTGTCACCGTGGCCGGCCCCCTGGTCGGACAGGACGAAGTAACCCACCTGGCAGCACGCCGCGCCGAGGGCGAGCAGCAGCCCGATCACGTCGAAGCTCAGACCGGTCCACACCTCGACGACGCAGGCCAGTCCGCCGACCGCCAGCACCACTCCGGCCGCGGCGGCGCGGGTGACGGGGCGCCGCTGCACGAAGCGCACCCAGCCGAGGACGAGCGCGGGCGCCAGATATTCGATCAGCAGGGCGACCCCGACCGGTATGCGCGAGATCGAGGCGAAGTAGAAGGCCTGCACCCCGGCTACGGCGAACAGCCCGAAACCGGCCAGCAGAACGGGCCGCTCCCGCACGAGCTTCCGGTGCCGCCAGGCGACCGGCAGCATGACGAGGGCAGCTCCTGCCACCCGTAGCCACACCACGTGCAGCGGGCCGAGTCCCGCCTCGATCAGCGGCTTGGCCGCGACCCCTGAACCACCGAATGCGAAGGCCGAGGCAAGGGCCAGGCCCAGACCGGCTCTTCTCCCCTGAGACGCGTGCATCGGCACATCATGGCAGCAGTCGTCAGCAGCGTCACCACTGTCACACCTGTCTGCCGCGTGTTCATGATCACCCGTACGGGCCGCCACCCGTGGCCGCCCGGTCCGCCGCGCGGGCACCCAGCCGCCCGGCCGCGACCCCTGCCCGCCCCAGCACCTCGACCGCACGGCAGTGCGGGTCCGCGACCAGGGCGGCCAGCAGGTCGCGGCCGTCGGCGTGGAGCTCCCCGCGCAGCACCGCGCCACGGGCGGCTCGGTCCAGCGCCGCTGCCGCCGCGGGCGACCACCCTTCACCCGCGGGCTCCCGCACGGCCGGGAAGGCGCCCGAATCCTCTTGTGTCCCCTGCCAGCGAAGGCCGTATCCGATGCTGCGCTGAACGAGATATCCGAGCACCTTGGCCAGTTGGGGCCCGCCGTCGAAGACCTCCCGCACCTCGGAGTCGGACTCGACGAGGGAGTGCAGGAGATGAGCCGTGTCGACATGCCGGTCGCCGTCGCGCACGGCCCGCCGTCGCGCACCGGTCACGACACCGGTCATGGCGGCGCTCAGCTCGGCACCGGCCCACGGGTGGTTCGGCGGGGTCGGTTCGGGGATCCCTGATGTCCGGATGTGCACATCTCCACCCCATCAGTCCCGCGGAGTGGAAACATCCCCGGCACGGCCCATCCGCCATCCCGCGAAAGGCGGGGACCGCGGGAGGGCCCTCATCCTTGCGGATGAGATGAGATCGCACCGTCCGGGCCGTTCCGAGGCATGGGCCGCGAACAGAAGAAGGGCCCCGCGGCGGAGGCCCTCCTTCCGGTGCGCATACCGCACGGCTCAGTGCTCGTCGGCGAGGATCAGGTACAGCTTCTTGCGGGCGTCGTTGATCACGGTGAGCGCCTTCTGCCGCTGATCGGCCGAGCCCGTCTTCCAGACCTGGCCGAACGCCTCCATCAGACCGAAGCCGGCCTGCCGGATCTCGTTCACGCCCTCCCAGTCGACGCCGCGCCCCGCCTCCTCCCAGGGAGCCTCGGGGCCGGACTCGGCCTCGCCGCGACCCAGGTCGGTGAGCGTGAACAGCTTCTTCCCGCCCTCACTGGCGCTGACGATCAGCCCCTCGTCCTCCAGCAGTTGGAGGGTGGGATAGACCGAGCCCGGGCTGGGCTTCCAGGCCCCTCCGCTGCGCTCGCCGATCTCCTGGATCATCTCGTAACCGTGCATCGAGCGGTCCTTGAGCAGCGCGAGGATGGACGCGCGCACATCACCGCGCCTGGCCCTCCCCCGGCCACCGCCCCGACCCCGTCCGCCACCGAAAGGGCCGCCGCCGAAGGGCGGCCCGAACGGCCCGAACGCGGCGCGGCCGCCTTCGAAGTCCCCCCTGCCGGCGCCTCGGCGCCCGGGGCCGTATCCGTGGTCGTTTCCATGTGAACGCATGACCGCGCTCCTCTCTCCGTCGCCGTGACGTGTCGTGGTGACGCGACTTCACCGAACGGTCGCGATGGCTCAACGATATATCGGAAGCTGTCGCCTGACAAGGCTCACATCCCGTCCCGCGTCCCGCGTCCCACCGGACGCGAACAGGCCGCACATCCTGGATTGGCCTTGGACCGCGCCGAACCGCCCCGCCTACGGTCGGCTCCATGAAGATCCGCATCGTTGACGCGTTCGCCGACCGCCCCTTCACGGGCAACCCCGCCGGAGTCGTGCTCCTGGACTCCGGCGCCTTCCCCGGGACGGACCGCCTCCAGCGCGTCGCCTCCGAGGTCAACCTCTCGGAAACCGCCTTCGCCCACCCACTGCCCCCGGGCGGTGAGGCCGACTGGGCGCTGCGGTGGTTCACTCCCGCCACCGAGGTCGATCTCTGCGGGCACGCGACACTGGCCACCGCCCACGTCCTGCACACCACCGGGACCGCGAGCGGCACGGTGCGCTACGCCACCCGTTCCGGCATCCTGCGCACCACCGCCCACACCGACGGCACCCTTACCCTGGACTTCCCGACCGCCCCGCTGACACCCGTGCCCGCCCCGCCCGGGCTGACGGAGGCGCTCGGCGCCTCGCCCCTCTCCGTGCACGACACGGGTGAGCACGTCGGCGACCTGCTCGTGGAGCTGGCCGACGAAGCAGCCGTACGCGCCCTGCGACCGGACTTCCACGCGCTCATCGCCTGCTCCCGCCGGGGCGTCATCGCCACGGCGGCTGCCGAGGACCCGGCGAGCGGGTACGACTTCGTCTCGCGTGGCTTCTTCCCCGGGGTCGGCATCGACGAGGACCCGGTGACCGGCAGCGCTCACACAGCCCTGGCGCCCTTCTGGTCGGCCAGGTTCGGCCGCGGCGACCTCATCGGCCTCCAGGCGTCCGCCCGATCAGGCACGGTCCGTACCTCACTGCGCGACGAGCGCACACTGCTCAACGGCAGGGCCGTCACGGTGATCGACGGGGAACTGCTCACCGGACTCTGAGCTCACCGGGGGCGGACCGCCACTCCTCCGCGGAGGGCCGGCTGCTCACGGGGTGGGCAGCCAGTCCACCTTCCCCGCGAGCAGCGCGTAGCCGACGAAGGCTCCGATGTCGAGCAGGGCGTGCGCGACGACGAGCGGACCGACCCGCCCCCAGCGCCTGTACAGCAGCACGAAGACGACGCCCATGACCACGTTCCCTATGAAGCCGCCGATCCCCTGATAGAGGTGGTACGAACCGCGCAGGACGGAGCTCGCCACCAGGGCGGCCGTCGGCGTCCACCCCAACTGCCCGAGCCGGCGCAACAGGTAGCCGACGACGATGACTTCCTCCACGAGCGAGTTCTGCACCGCGGAGAGGATGAGTACCGGAAACTTCCACCAGACATCGGGCAGCGATTCCGGAACCACCGTCAGGTTGAATCCCGCGGCCCGCGCCACCAGGTAGAACGCCAGTCCCGCGCTGCCGATCCCCGCCGCGACCAGGGTGCCGCGGCCCGCATCGGGCCAGGGCCTGGTGCGATCGAGTCCGAGGGTCCGCAGACCCGCCCGTTCCCGCATCAGCAGATGAGCCACCAGCGCGACGGGTACCAGGGCCGTCGCGATGCCGAACAGCTGCCAGGACAGGTCCAGCCACGGACGCCCGGGGGCGTACGACCCGTTCAGCGTCGCCGCCTGGTCCTTGAGGCCCCCCGGTTTCGTCAGCGACCCGATGAAGCTGATCAGGGCGGACACCCCGCTGGCCCCGAGCGAGAGAGCCAGTACGAGCAGCGTCTCCGACCGGAGGGTCCGTCGGGACACCTCCTCGTGAGAATTGGAATCAGCCACGCGCCCCGCCTCCACCTGTGCCCCTGCCGTCAGCCATGTGTCGTCATAGCTTGCCCGACGGAGACCGGACGGCCCCGGGCGGCCCGCCCCTCAGGGAGCGGGGAAACCGACGGGCCAGGTGTGCACCGGCTCCCCGGCCTGCATCAGCTCTCCGTAGCGCCGGGTGGTGGCTGCCAGCGCCCCCTCCCGTTCGAGACCCGCCTCCAGGGCGCGGTGGTAGGTGTCCACCTGCCAGGAGGCGCCGTTCACCCGGAGCCTGCACCGCTCCTCGATGATGCCGAGGTAGTGGTCGCGGTCCGAGGGCTCGATGTTCCAGGCGTCGAGCCCCGCGGCGGCGAGCGGCAGCAGTTCGTCCCGGACGAGCTTGACGGCGGGCACCTTCGCCACACCGCCGGATCGTCCGGGACGCGGCCAGAGCAGCTCGGCGTCGATCCCGTGGCGGCAGGCTGCGTCGAAGTTCTCCGCCGCCGCCCCGAAGGGCAGCTTGGACCACACCGGCCGGGTTTCGTCGGCGAGCGCGCGCACCAGACCGTAGTAGAAGGCGGCGTTGGCGATCACATCGACGACCGTGGGGCCGGCGGGCAGGACCCGGTTCTCCACCCTCAGGTGCGGTACGCCCTCGGCCAGCCCGTACACCGGGCGGTTCCACCGGTAGACCGTGCCGTTGTGCAGGACGAGTTCCGCCAGCGAGGGTACGCCGCCCTCGTCCAGGACCCGTAGCGGATCCTCCTCGTCGCAGATCGGCAGCAGGGGCGGGTAGTACCGAAGGTTCTCCTCGAAGAGCTCGTACGCCGAACTGATCCAGCGCTCCCCGAACCAGGTCCTGGGGCGCACTCCCTGATTCCGCAGTTCGGGCGGCCTCACGTCCGTGGCCTGCTGGAACAGCGGCGGCCTCGACTCACGCCAGAGCTCCTTGCCGAACAGGAAGGGAGAGTTCGCCCCGAGGGCGATCTGCACGGACGCGACGGCCTGTGCCGCGTTCCATACGTCCGCGAAACGGTCCGGGGTCACCTGCAGGTGCAATTGGACCGACGTGCACGCCGATTCCGGCGCGATCGAGGGGGAGGTCGAGACCAGTCGCTCGACCCCTTCGATATCGAGAGAGAATTCCTCGCCGCGCGCGGCCGCCATTTGATCGTTGAGAAGCGTGTACCGGTCGGCGTCCGACAGGTTCGCCGGCACCACGTCGCCCTGTCCGAGGGTTGGAAGGATGCCGATCATCACGATCCCGGCGTCCACCTCCGCGGCCTTCCTGTGGGCATATGCCAGCCCCGTGCGCAACTCCTCGGCCAACTGATCGAAAACCCGGCCGCTCAACCGGTGAGGAAGAATATTTACTTCCAGATTGAACATCCCCAGTTCCGTCTGGAAGTCCCGGCTGGCGATGCGCTGGAGCACCTCAGCATTCCGCATCCTCGGCATGCCGTCCGAACCCGCGAGATTCAGCTCGATCTCCAGCCCCATGAGATTTCGGGGACGATCGAACCTACGCTCCGACAGGAGCCTCTCCAGCCCGGTCAGGCACTGGGTGAGCTTCTCGCGGTACGCCAGCCGATCGGACGGGGCAAAGGCACCCGACACGACCTTCTCACCCATCGAAAGGTCCCTCCTCGAGTGGACGGCCCGAAGCACAGGCCGTTCGTATCACGATCGATAATGCCCCGACGAGATGATCCGTAACGCCCCCACGGCACATGGACACCCGGTAGTCTGATGACTGAAGCCGGAGGCACATTCCTAAGGCATGAGGCATATGCAGGGCGTGCGATCGACGAGCACGACGGAATCACCGATGAGTTTCAGCCTACCGCCGCGCCGGGAAAACAGCTGGCGAAGGGGTGCCCGAGGTGGCCTGAATCCACAGAAACCGCGCAATTCAAAGGCTCAAATCCACCTTGCGTGCAATATGTGGAACGGGTAGCCGAAACATCGTGTGAACATTTGTCGTATAAACTCTGCGCACGAGGCAGAGAGTTGACGCACCGGCCCGTCCGCCCGTCACCGGCCCCGCACGCCGACAGCGCCGTCTGCACCCGCCCACGCATCACCGTGTCTCCGAAGTGAGAGGCGACCCACCATGCCGCTGCATGTCTTCCCGGCCCCCGCGCCCGCACTCCGCAGCGTTCTCGCGGCACTCGGTTCTCCCACCGCAGTCCGCGAGTCCCACACACCCGCTCTCCGGTCCGTCCAGGGATCGCTGAGCCCCGAACTCCCGCTTCCCGTCCACGTGCTGGACCGGATCGTGCCGAACGAGGCCGCACCGCGCACCCGCCTCGCCGGCTGGCGTTTCCTGATCCGAAGCGGTGGGCGCGCCGTCGCCGCCGCCGACACCATGCTCACCGCCGACGGCTGGACCTTCTCGCACTTCTTCGAGGGTCCCTACATCACCTCCACCGAACTCGCCGTACGGCAGGCGGAGTCGACGGCCACGCCCTATCAACCACGTCTGCTGTCGGTGCCCGAGCTCTACATGTTCACGCTGTGGCTGCACCACGACATCGAGGCGGACGCGGGCAGCGGCGCCCTCGCACCGACCGATGTGCTGGTGCCCCTGGCACCCGCGCCCCCGGGGATCACGGCCCACCGGCCGCACCGGGCCGCGGACCTGCTCCCGGTCATGACTCTGCGCGTCACCCCGGCGCCCCTCCCGGACGCGCCAGGGCTCCCCGGTCTCCTGGGGTCGCCCGCCTGACCCTGTTCCGCACCCGTACCCGCCCCCGTCGAGTCCCATCGGCGGGGGCGGGTCCGTTCCCGTCCGGACTAGTCCTGTCAGGTCACCCCGAACCATCCGAACGGACAGTCAAGTTGGATCGAACCGTCCGGCCGGGTGACGCGATGCGGGAGGAGAACAACGGCTCCCGCGAAATCCCTGCGCGGAGACGCCCGCAGGGCAACACTGGGACCGACCGATACGGGGGCAGCCATGCCCACCCCGCCAAGCCGCAGGACACCCGGCTCGACACAGCGAAAGAACCCGCCCATGTGCCAGCACAAGCCACCCTGCCCGACCGCCGACTCCAACGACCGGGAAGCCGCACGGCTGATGGCCCACCACCCGGAACAGGGCTGGAGCCTGTTGTGCAACGGCGTCCTGCTCTTCGAGGACACCGGAGAGCTGCTCCCGGACGGGCAGATCATCGCGCCTCACCGCCCGCTGGACAGCGGCCGGGTGATGAAGGCTGCCTGAGCACGGCTGACAGGACACAGGGGCCGGCCCGGGGAAGTCCCCCGCACCGGCCCCGACGCGCATCCGGCCTACTGGTCGTACGCGTCCAGCGGCGGGCAGGAGCAGACCAGGTTGCGGTCACCGAACGCGCCGTCGATCCGCCGCACCGGCGGCCAGTACTTGTCCGAGGGCGTGACACCGGACGGGAAGACCGCCTCTTCACGGGTGTAGGCGTGGTTCCACTCGCCACCGAGCGCGGCTGCCGTGTGCGGGGCGTTGCGCAGCGGGTTGTCGTCCGCGCTCCACGCACCGGAGGCGACCTTCTCGATCTCGCCCCGGATGGCGATCATCGTGTCGCAGAACCGGTCGAGCTCAGCGAGGTCCTCGCTCTCGGTCGGCTCGATCATCAGGGTCCCCGCCACCGGGAACGACATGGTCGGCGAGTGGAACCCGTAGTCGATCAGCCGCTTGGCGATGTCGTCGATGCTGACGCCGGTCGCCTTGGAGATCGGACGGAGGTCCACGATGCACTCGTGCGCGACCAGACCGGCAGGGCCGTTGTACAGGACCGGGAAGTGCGGTTCGAGGCGCTTGGCGATGTAGTTGGCCGCGAGGACGGCGACCTGCGTCGCGCGCTTCAGACCCTCGCCCCCCATGAGGCGTACGTACGCCCACGAGATCGGCAGGATGCCGGCCGAACCCCACGGGGCGGCCGAGATCGGTCCGACGCCGGTCTCCGGACCCGCCGCGGGCTGGAGGGGGTGGTTGGGGAGGTACGGCGCCAGGTGGGCGCGCACGCCGACCGGACCGACGCCCGGACCGCCGCCGCCGTGCGGGATGCAGAAGGTCTTGTGCAGGTTGAGGTGGGAGACGTCACCGCCGAAGTGTCCCGGCTTGGCGAGACCCACCAGCGCGTTGAGGTTGGCACCGTCCACGTACACCTGGCCGCCGGCGTCGTGCACCTCGCCGCAGATGTCGGCGACGTGCTCCTCGAAGACACCGTGCGTGGAGGGGTAGGTGATCATGAGGACGGCGAGTTCGTCGCGGTGGGCCGCGATCTTGGCACGCAGGTCCACGATGTCGACCTCGCCGTCGTCGGCGGTCTTCACCACGACGACCTTCATCCCGGCCATCACGGCGCTCGCGGCGTTGGTGCCGTGCGCGGAGGACGGGATCAGGCAGACGGTGCGCCCGTGCTCCCCGTTGGCCCGGTGGTACGCGCGCACGGCCAGCAGCCCGGCGAATTCGCCCTGCGAGCCGGCGTTGGGCTGGATGGACACGGCGTCGTAACCGGTGACCTCGGCGAGACGCTCCTCCAGCTCACGGATGAGGGTGAGGAAGCCCTGTGCCTGGTCCGCCGGCGCGAAGGGGTGCAGCGCACCGAATTCGGGCCAGGTGATCGACTCCATCTCGGCGGTGGCGTTGAGCTTCATGGTGCAGGAGCCGAGCGGGATCATCCCGCGGTCCAGCGCGTAGTCACGGTCGGCGAGCTTGCGGAGGTAACGCAGCATCGCCGTCTCGGAGCGGTACCGGTGGAACACCGGGTGGGTGAGGACGTCGTCGGTGCGCAGCAGTGCCTCGGGGAGCACGTCGGCCGCCTCGGCGTCCAGCGCCTCGACGTCGCCACTGGTCCCGAAGGCGGCCCAGACCGCGGCGATCCGGGCGCGGGTGGTGGTCTCGTCACACGCGACGGAGACGTGGTCGGCGTCGACGAGGCGCAGATTCACACCGCGCTCACGCGCGCCGGCGACCACGTCGGCTGCCGCACCCGGCACGCGGACCGTGAGGGTGTCGAAGTACGTGTCGTGCACGATCTCGGTCCCGGTGGAACGCAGCCCCTCTGCCAGGACGGTGGCGAACCGGTGGGTGCGCCGGGCGATCGTCCGCAGCCCCTCGGGCCCGTGGTAGACGGCGTACATGCCGGCCATGACGGCGAGCAGGACCTGCGCCGTGCAGATGTTGCTGGTGGCCTTCTCGCGGCGGATGTGCTGCTCACGGGTCTGCAGTGCCAGCCGGTAGGCCTTGTCGCCGTCCGCGTCGACGGAGACCCCGACGAGACGGCCGGGCAGGCTGCGGGCGAACTTCTCGCGCACGGCCATGAAGCCGGCGTGCGGTCCGCCGAAGCCCATCGGGACGCCGAAGCGCTGCGTGGTGCCGACGGCGATGTCCGCGCCCAGCTCGCCGGGCGAGGTGAGCAGGGTGAGGGCCAGCAGGTCGGCGGCGACGGACACGATCGCGCCCAGCTCGTGCGCCTGGTCGATGACGGGCTTGATGTCCCGCACGGCACCGGAGGCACCCGGGTACTGGAGCAGCACACCGAAGACGCCGCGCTCGGCGATCTCCGCCGGGATGCCCTCGGCGAGGTCGGCGACGACGACCTCGACACCGGTCGGCTCGGCGCGGGTCTCGATCACCGCGATCGTCTGCGGCAGGGTGTCGGCGTCGACCAGGAAGACGCCGCCCTTCACCTTGCCGACACGTCGGGCCAGTGCCATGGCCTCGGCTGCGGCCGTCCCCTCGTCGAGGAGCGAGGCACCCGAGGTCGGCAGCCCGGTGAGGTCGGCGACCATCGTCTGGAAGTTCAGGAGGGCCTCCAGCCGGCCCTGGGAGATCTCCGGCTGGTAGGGCGTGTAGGCCGTGTACCAGGCAGGGTTTTCCATGACGTTGCGCAGGATCACCGGCGGGGTGAACGTGCCGTAGTAGCCGAGCCCGATCATCGGTGCGAGCACCTGGTTGCGGTCGGCGAGGCTGCGCAGCTCGGCGAGGACCTCGGCCTCGGTGCGGGCCCCGGGGAGGTTCAGCGCCTCGGCACTCCTGATCACGTCGGGCACCGCGGCGGCGGTGAGCTCGTCGAGGGAGCCGTAGCCGACCTGGGCGAGCATCTTCGCCTGTGCCCCGGCATCGGGCCCGATGTGGCGCTGCTCGAACGGAATGCCCTGCTCCAGCTGGGAGAGCGGAGTGCGACGGGGGGTCATGGTGGAGGCCTCCTGGTCTGTCACGACCTGCGAGGGGCGCCACGGCGTGGCTGCCCGAACGGCCTCCCCATCTGTCATCTCGACCTGAGAGCTTCACCGGCGCGCCCCTGGGGCGTACCGGCTTTCACCGTCGGTGAGGGAGGTTCCCGTCGTGGCACGTGCCCGTACGGATTCCGCCCTGCTTTCCAGAGTGACCTCGTCCGTGCGGTACGGGGGCCTGAGAGATTCCGGGGAGGAGTTGCTCCTTCGGCGCCTCCGGATCGCTCCGAAGGACTCTCCCGCACAGGGTCAGCAGCCGTTTCCCAGCCTACCAGCGAGCCCGGAGCGGGCCGTCCCGAGTGGCCGCCGACCGCGATCTGGCCTTTCGTAGTGCCTGTGGAGCAGCCGCGACCACCTGATGCCGTCGTGACCAGTGGGAGGCACCGTGCAGACCGACATCGATCCGCGCAGCCTGATCGGCCGCAAGGCCTTCGACCGTCAAGGTGCCAAGATCGGGACGGTGGACGAGGTCTATCTCGACGACGCCACCGGCGTACCGGAGTGGGCGGCCGTACGCACCGGTCTCTTCACCAGGGACGCCTTCGTCCCGCTGGAGCCGAGCGAATTCGTCGACGGTTCGCTGATGGTCCCCTTCGACCGGGCATTGATCAGGGACGCGCCCGATTTCGGTGTGGGCCGCCATCTGTCTCCGGAGCAGGAGCTGCAGCTCTACCGTCACTACGGACTGGACACCTCGCCCTCGCCCTCTGCCGGGACGGGGCCCGACAGGGACTTCGGCAAGCTCGCCGGCCACGAGGAGTAGTCCGCCGGATCCCGCACCAGGGGCAGCGGATCGGCCGGCTCCAGCTCCGGATCGTCGATGCGGAACGTGCGCACCCGGCCGGGAGGCGTCCAGGGTTCCTCGAAACGCACGGTGACCCGGCCGACGCCGCTGCCCTGCACCCAGCCGTGTCCGTGGACGCCGTGCCGTACGTCGTGGCCGGCCTGCCAGCGCCGCGAGGCCGGCGGCTCCCCGCTCTCCCGGGTCTCCTCCGCCCCCTCCGCCCCGGTGTCCCGCTCGTCCGGGGCGGCGTCGGCAGCCGCTGACTCCTCGGCGGCGTGCTCAGCGTCGGCCGCCTGGGCGAACAGGTCCTCCTGTGTGAAGTCCGCCAGCCCCGTGACACCCACTCCGAGCAGTCGTACGCCACCGGTCGTGTCCACGGCCTCCAGAAGGCGCCCAGCGGCCTCCCTGACCACCGTGGGGTCGTCGGTGGGGCCGCGCAGGGTTTCGGACCTGGTGAGCGTCGAGAAGTCGTAGCGGCGGACCTTGAGGACGACGGTCCGCCCGGACCTTCCCGCATCCCGCAGCCTCCGCACGCAACGGTCGGCTAGCCGCACCACCTCCGCCCTGACGCGCACGCGGTCGTGCAGGTCCACGTCGAAGGTGTCCTCGACCGACACGGACTTGGCGTCCCGTTCCGCTACGACGGGACGGTCGTCGTGGCCCTGCGCCATGCGGTGGAGCGCGACCCCGTGCGCCCTGCCCAGCAGCCGCACGAGCTCCGCCTCGCCCGCCTCCGCTAGGTGGCTGACGAGGGTCATGCCCGCGCGCCGGAGATGGTCACCGGTGGCGGGTCCCACACCCGGGAGGATGCGTACGGACATGGGCGCCAGGAGCTCACGCTCGGTGCCGGGTTCGATCAGCAGCAGCCCGTCCGGTTTCGCTTCCTCGGAGGCGATCTTGGCCAGCATCTTGGAGCCGGCCAGCCCGACGGATCCACTGAGTCCGGTGACGTCCCTGATCACGGTGCGCAGCTGCCCACCGATCGCTCGCGCGGAAGCCGAGTCCTCGGCGACGCCCCCGGCCTCCAGGTCCACGAAGGCCTCGTCCAGGCTGAGCGGCTCGACGAGCGGTGACAGCCGTCCGAGCAGCTCCATCACCTGGTCGCTCACCGTCCGGTAGAGCGCGAAACGCGGGACGAGATAGGCGGCGTTGGGCGCGAGTCGCCTCGCCTGTGCCATCGGCATCGCCGAATGGACGCCCAGCCGACGAGCCTCGTACGAGGCGGTGGCGACCACACCGCGCATACCCAGACCGCCCACCACCACGGGCTTGCCGCGGAGGCTGGGCTTCGCCGCCTGCTCCGCGGAGGCGTAGAAGGCATCCATGTCCAGATGCAGGATGGTCGGCGCGGCTCTCACAGGAACCGATGCTGCCCTACGGCACTGACAACCGCCCCGCCCTGCACCCGCGCCGCCCCGCCCTGCCCCGGTGTGTCAGCCCGCGCGGTTGCGCCGTCGTGCCAGCTCGTCGGTGGGGTTGTGACCGATCAGGGTCTCCCCTGTACCGACGCGTTCCCCGTGCAGCTGGGACAGGGCGGCGTCGACGTCCTTCCAGACGACGCCCACGGCGATGCCGAAAATGCCCTGGCCGCCCTGGAGCAGGTTCACGACCTCGTCGGGCGAGGAACACTCGTAGACCGTCGCCCCGTCGCTCATCAGGGTCATCCGCTCGAGATCCGTGAATCCGCGGGCTCTGAGGTGCTGAACGGTGGTGCGGATGTTCTGGAGGGCGACCCCCGTGTCCAGGAACCGCTTGACGATCTTGAGGAGGACAACGTCCCGGAAACTGTAGAGACGTTGTGTCCCCGACCCGTACGCCGGACGCACGCTCGGTTCGACCAGCCCTGTACGCGCCCAGTAGTCGAGCTGACGGTAGGTGATCCCGGCCGCCGCGCACGCTGTCGGCCCCCGGTAGCCGATGTCCCCTGCCAATGCCACACCGTCCGCTGCCACCACCGCCGGCTGAACCGGCTGTCTGATGGAATGGTCGGCCGCACTGCCGTGCTGCCGATACGGCCCACCCGCGACCGTACCGTCGCCGCTGCTTCTCACGCCGACCTCCGTCCTTGACCTGCCACCTCGAAGGTAGGCAGTCACCAGGGGTGCGTCAACGATCGCCACACTCGGCACGCCGAGTGATAATCACCCTGAGGGTGGTTTCCCTTGACTGATTCCGGGGAACGGCTTGTCGGATGCGCTGACACCGCCACCGTGGGACGGTCACTGACTATTGGTACCGAAGTCCTCCGGCGAGATCTGGTCGAGGAACTCGCGGAACTTCTCCACCTCGTCCTCCTGCTCGTCCGGAATGGCGATGCCCGCGTCGTCCAGCACACCGTCACTGCCGTAGATCGGCGTACCGGTGCGCAGGGCGAGCGCTATGGCGTCGGAAGGCCTCGCGCTCACCTCGACCCCACTGGCAAAGACCAGCTCCGCGTAGAAAACCCCTTCCCGTAGGTCCGTGATGCGGACCTCGGTGAGCTCCTGGCCTACCGCCTCGAGCACATCCTTGAAGAGATCATGGGTCAGCGGCCTGGCCGGAGCCATGCCCTGCTGGGCGAAGGCGATCGCGGTCGCTTCCCCAGGGCCGATCCAAATAGGGAGGTACCGGTCGCCTCCCACTTCACGCAGGAGCACGATCGGTTGGTTGGAGGGCATTTCCACCCGGACACCCACAACGTCGAGCTCGTTCACACAGCAACCCTAGGACGTGCCCGCCATGTTTGGATAGTCGGGCTCCTCCGCCCTCAGTGGAAGCCGGCCTTCAGGGCGCTCTGCACGAGCGCGGCGTGGAGCCGTACCGAGAGCTCCGCGAGCTCCCTCGCGGTGGCCTCCGCATGGGCCCTGGTCTGCGGGTTCCGATGCCTCCGCAGCGGTGCGACAACCTGCTCGACCAGCCCGGCCTCACGCTCCGCGGCCGCCTTCATGGCCCGTAGATGCCGAGGTTCCAGGCCGAATCTTCCCAGGTCCGACACCAGACGCGCCACAGTCACCGCCTCGGCGTCGTAGCTGCCCCCGGAAGCGGGCACGATCAGCCCGTACGCCTCCCACTCGTCGAGCTGCTCCTCGTCCGCCTCGACGGCAGCCAGGAGCTCGGAGCGGCCGATACGGGCGGCGGTGGCCTGTCCCTGGCCCGGGTCACGGAAGGGGTCGACGGATTCGCCCTGTCCGCCTCCGGACGGCAGTACCGCCTGCTCACCGCGGGCCAGGGCTTCCAGGTGCTCACGGATGACCTTGAGCGGCAGGTAGTGGTCCCGCTGCATGCGCAGTACCTGTGCCAGCCGCTCGACGTCGGCAGGGCTGAACTTCCGGTAGCCCGACGGCGTCCGCTGAGGCTCGATGAGCCCTTCCGCCTCCAGGAAGCGGATCTTGGAAATGGTGACTTCGGGAAACTCGTCGCGCAGCTGCAGAAGCACCGTGCCGATGCTCATCGCGCGTTCGCCTGCGGCGGCGGTGCCGTTACCGGCACCGCCTGTGGGTGTTCGCAGCATGGACCTTCCTGAGGGTCCCCCCGGACGAAGTCCGGAGGAGGTCACACGCCCCGCTGGCTCGCGTAGAAGACCAGCCGGTACTTCCCGATCTGGACCTCGTCGCCGTTGGTCAGCGCGACGGAATCGATGCGCTCGCGGTTGACGTAGGTGCCGTTGAGGCTGCCGACATCGCCCACGGTGAAACTACCCTCCGGGCTCCTGTGGAACTCGACATGACGCCTCGACACGGTCACGTCGTCGAGGAAGATGTCGCTCTGCGGGTGGCGGCCGGCCGTCGTGAGGTCACCGTCCAGCAGGAAGCGACTGCCCGAGTTCGGGCCGCGCCGCACCACCAGCAGCGCGGAACCGGCGGGCAGGGCATCGACGGCGGCCTGGGCCTCCGGGGAGAGCGACGGAAGGGCTGTCTGGCCCGTGACCTCGGCCTCGTACGCCTCGATTCCGGAGATCGAGATGGTCGAGGTCGTCTCCGAGGCACGCTCGGGCACTCCGCCCCTCAGCGGTGCACCGCAGTTGGAGCAGAACCGGCTGGCCTCGGCATTGCGATGCCCGCACCTCGTACAAACCGTCATGGACGAGCCCTCCGGAGCGGAGGTGAACCCTCCACCCGTACTCGAGGTCGATGAGTCCCCGAAACCTATGCGTCCTGCACCTCCGGGGTCAACGGACGACGCGCCGGACCCACCGGCGGCACCCTGGACCTCGTCGCGGAAGAGCGGGCGCTCCGAACCCTGCTCCTCGGCACCCTGACGCGGAGCGCGGTGGCGGGCAGCGTTGTTGCTGTCCTCGCGGGCGCTCTTACCGAACAACTTCGCAAACAACTTCACGGGCGTTTCCCCTTGACCGAAATAGACCCGCCCGTGGGGCAGGACGAACCCTGAATGAACACACCTGCCGACCCGGACATCTTCACAACGTCCGTATCCACCCGACAGTTTCCACCACGCGTCACCGATCCGTTGCGCCGACCCCCCGCAACCTTGCGGCCGTGTCCTTCGAACACCACGCGCCCCCGCCTCACTGGGGTGACGACCGAGCGTAATCAGGCTGCTTCGCCGGTCGCAAGGCGTCCACGACGATGTCGTCGGCGCGCACCACCTCCGCCGTGGCCTGCTCCCCCATGAGGGTCTGCACCACGCCTCCAGGGATGTTCAGAGCCGGCTCCAGGTCCTGCGGCTTGCCGATGACCTCGAACGCGTAGGGCGCCTCGATCTTCCGGCCGTCGACTCTCAACTCTCCCCCGTCACCGGAGAAATATGTGCCGGCCACCACTCGAACGCCGTTGACCTCGATCGCCTCGGCGCCCGCGGCCCGCAGCTCCTGCACGGTGTCCAGGAGCATGTCGGCCTCCACCGCGCCGCTCGGGTCACTGATGGTCAGCGTGATGCCCGGCCCGTGCGCCGCGACCGTACCGGCCAGGATACCGAGCTGCCGCTCCTTCTCCAGCGTCTGCTTGCGCGCCTCCTCCGCCTGGTCGGAGCTGTTCTCGAGTTCCGTCCGCTGGTCGTCGAGGCGCTGCTTCTCGTCCTCGAGGCGCTGGGTGCGGTTGTCGAGTTCGTCGAGGATACGGACCAGGTCCTCCTGACGGGCGCCGCGCAGGGCGCTGTTGTCGCTGTTGGACCTGACCTGGATGGCCAGCCCCAGTCCGAGGACGAACAGCAGCAGCGCCACGACCAGTTGGGCCCGGCTGACCCGGGGCGGCCAGAGCCCTGCCAGGAGCCTCTGACGGCCTGAGATCTCCTCGGAAGGGGCCGGCGGGGGCGGCGGTTCCGCTGCGGGCGCCTCGGCCGGGAGAGCCCCGGTGAGCTTCCGTCCGGGGCTCCGCTCGCCGCGCGGGTTCTGTTCGTCGTTCATCGGCCTCACGCCCGGAAGACGTGCCGACGGATGGCCGCGGCGTTGGAGAAGATCCGGATGCCGAGCACGACCACCACTCCGGTCGACAGCTGGGCTCCGACGCCGAGCTTGTCACCGAGGAAGACGATCAGCGCGGCCACCACCACGTTCGACAGGAACGACACCACGAAGACCTTGTCCACGAAGATGCCGTCGAGCATCGCCCGCAGGCCGCCGAAGACGGCGTCGAGCGCGGCCACCACGGCGATCGGCAGATAGGGCTCGACCACCGCCGGCACTTCGGGCCGGACCAACAGTCCGACCACGACTCCCACGACGAGGCCCAGTACGGCGATCACGATGTGCCCTTCCTTGTGTCTGCCGCACCACTGCCCGTGTCTGCGGCCTGAGGCTCTGCTGTACGTACGATCAGGCTGGGCGCGGCCGGCAGACGCACCTTCTCCTGCTCGGAGATGCTGGTGCGGATGTCGAAGCTCTCGTGCAGGGCCTGAAGATACTGGCCGTCAGCACTGTCCTGGAAGGCCGTGGCGAGCGTTTTCCCGTCCCCCACCGCCAGCACCGTGTACGGCGGCACGAGCGGCCTGTTGTCGACCAGTATGGCGTCGCCCGCCGCCCGGATCGCGGAGAGCGCCGTGAGCCGCTGGCCGTTGATCGAGACCGCCTCGGCGCCGGACTGCCACAGCCCGTTGACCACGCGCTGCATGTCCCTGTCGCGTACGCGCCCGGTATCGGCGAAACCCGTGGACTCCCGGGGCCCGCCACCGCCCTGGTCGGTGTCCTCCGCGTCGTCCACGACCAGCTTGACTCCAGGGCCTTCGACCGGGGTGGCCCCGGACAGCAGAGCCACCAGGACGCCCTGGTCCCCGCCGTGCTCCTGGAGTGCCTTGCGCTGCCGCTCGCCGACGTCCTTGCGCAGCTTCTCGACATCCGCCTCGAGCGTGTCCGCCGTGGAGGTCTCCGCGTTCACCCGGTCGATGAGCTCTTCGCGTTCCTTCGCCACGACGGGCGCCGCGACCTGTGCCTCGGCAGCTCCGAGTGTCACCACGAGGGCCGCCAGCACCAGGCCCCCGGCGAGGCCGAGCTTGGCCTTCAGGGTGCGCGGGATCCCGTCGCCGCCCTCGGCCCGACGACGTTCCGAGGCCTCGGCGTATCCCTCGTCGAGGCTGTGTTCCATCACGGTGGTCAGCAGCGACATGGACGCGTCGGGGCGAGGACGCGTCGGGGCGCTACTCCGATCGGGGGGCGGCTGCGACATGCCGCACATCGTCGCACGTCATGCCCGCTGCCGCCGAATGGCCCCACCGCGGGCCCGGAAGCCGTGGCGTTCGGCTCCCGGGCCCACGGTCAGGTGCTCAGTCGCCCGCGCTGTCCACCACCGCGGCCCACTCGTCGAGCAGGGCCTGTGCCGAGGCGTCGTCGGGGCCTTCCGCCCACAGGTGGGTGACCGCCTCCGACGGATCGGGCAACACCATCACCCAGCGGCCGTCGGTCTCCACCACCCGGACACCGTCCGTGGTGTCCACGCTCCGCTCGCCCGCGGCCTCCACGACCCGGCGCATGACGAGGCCCTTGACCGCCCAGGGCGTGGCGAGGTCGCGCCGCAGCACATGGGCGCGCGGGATGCGAGCGTCGATCTGGCTGAGGGTGAGCTGTGTCCTGGCCACCAGGCCGATCAGTCGTACGAAGGCCGCCGCACCGTCGAAGACGCTGCTGAACTCGGGGACGATGAAGCCGCCGCGCCCGTCGCCGCCGAAGATCGTGGTGTCCTCACGGCCCACCCGGGTCAGGTCGTCAGGTGACGTGGTCGTCCACTCCACCTGAGTACCGTGGTACGCCGCGACCTGCTCGGCGACGCGCGTGGTGGTCACCGGCAGGGCGACCCGTCCGCTTCTCCGCTCGGCGGCCACGAGGTCGAGCATCACCAGCAGTGCCCGGTCGTCCTCGATGATCCGGCCCCGCTCGTCCACGAGGGACAGCCGTTCGCCGACGGGGTCGAACCGGACCCCGAAGGCGGCCCGGGCGGACGAGACGATCTCGCCGAGGCGGACCAGCCCCGCACGCCGGGACTCGACGGACTCGGTCGGCCGGGACTCGTCGAGTCCCGGGTTGATGGTCAGCGCGTCCACACCGAGGCGTCCGAGCAGGCTGGGCAGAACGAGCCCGGCACTGCCGTTGGAGGCGTCCACGACCACCTTCAGGCCCGCGTCGGCGATGCCCGCCGTGTCGACGTTGCGGAGCAGGGACCCCGTGTAGGAGTCGAAGACGCTCGACGGGAAGTGCAGGTCCCCGATCTCTCCGGGAAAGGCCCTGCGGTACTCCTGACGGGCGTAGACCCGGTCCAGCTTCCGCTGCCGCGCCTGGGAGAGGTCGGCTCCCCGCTCGTCGAAGAACATGATGTCGACCGAGTCCGGAACGCCGGGAGAGGTACGGATCATGATGCCGCCGGCGCTGCCCCGCGCGGTCTGCTGACGGGCCACCGGCAGCGGCACGTTCTCCAGGTCCCGGACGTCGATGGCACTGGCCTGCAGCGCCGAGATGACCGCTCTCTTCAGTGCACGGGCGCCGCGGGAGTGGTCCCGGGCCGTGGTCACCGTCGCGCCCTTCTTCAGCGTCGTCGCATACGCTCCGGCGAGCCGGACGGCGAGCTCGGGCGTGATCTCGACGTTCAGGATTCCGGAGACACCACGGGCACCGAAGAGATGTGCCTGGCCGCGCGATTCCCAGATCACCGAGGTGTTGACGAAGGCGCCGGCCTCGATGGTCTTGAACGGGTAGACCCGGACATTTCCCTGAATGATCGATTCTTCACCGACCAGACACTCATCCCCGATGACAGCGCCGTCCTCGATGCGGGCTGCCCGCATGATGTCGGTGTTCTTGCCGATCACACAGCCACGCAGATTGCTGTGCTGCCCGATGTAGACGTTGTCGTGCACCACGGCCCGGTGCAGGAACGCACCGGATTTCACGACGACGTTGGATCCCACCACGGAATGTTCGCGAATCTCCGCGCCTGCTTCGATCTTGGCGTAGTCACCGATGTAGAGCGGTCCCCGCAGCACCGCGTCGGGGTGGACGTCCGCGCCTTCCGCGACCCAGACCCCCGGAGAGATCTCGAAGCCGTCGAGTTCGACGTCGACCTTGCGCTCCAGCACATCGGCCTGGGCCTTCACGTAACTTTCGTGCGTGCCGACGTCCTCCCAGTAGCCCTCGGCGATGTAGCCGCAGATCAGCTTGCCGTCCTTCATGAGCTGCGGGAACACGTCGCCGGACCAGTCCACCGAGGTGTCGGCCTGGACGTAGTCGAAGACCTCGGGCTCCATCACGTAGATGCCCGTGTTCACCGTGTCCGAGAAGACCTGACCCCAGGTCGGCTTCTCCAGGAAACGCTCCACCTTCCCTTCCTCGTCCACGATCGTGATCCCGAATTCCAGGGGATTCGGGACCCGGGTCAGGCACACGGTGACGAGTGCGCCCTTCTCCTTGTGGAAGGCGATGAGGTCGGTGAGATCGAAGTCGGTGAGGGCATCACCGGAAATGACAAGGAAGGTGTCGTCCTTCAGCGCTTCCTCGGCGTTCTTCACGCTGCCCGCGGTACCGAGGGGCTTCTCCTCGTTGGCATAGCTGAGCTCCATCCCGAGCTCTTCGCCGTCGCCGAAATAGTTCTTGACGAGGGAGGCGAGGAACTGGACGGTGACCACGGTCTCATTGAGCCCGTGCCGTTTGAGCAGCCTGAGCACATGCTCCATGATCGGCCGATTGGCCACAGGAAGGAGCGGCTTGGGCATGCTTGAGGTCATGGGGCGAAGACGAGTGCCTTCGCCGCCTGCCATTACGACGGCCTTCATGTCGGAAACGTCCTCCTCGAAGAGACGACGGTTTAGCCGACTTCACCCGTCGGGGCGACACCACAACTATCGGGTGCGGGCCGGCGACACTGCACGGCGCCACGAGAACGAGCTAATCGGCTACTTCATCCGCCTTGACCAGACGGCGGACCTGGACCACGTAGAGGATCCCTGCCCACCAGTACAGCGTTGTACCCCACCCAGCGAACGCCCATCCGAAAATGGTGCCCAGCGAAGCAAGCCAACCACTTCCGTCACTGAGCAGCAACAAGGGGAAGGCGTACATCAGGTTGAAAGTTGCAGCTTTTCCTAGGAAGTTCACCTGCGGCGGCGGATAGCCGTGCCGGCGCAGGATTCCGACCATGACGAGCAGCATCAGCTCACGGGCGAGGAGTGCGGCCGTCAGCCAGAGCGGCAGGATTTCCCGCCAGGTGAGCCCGACGAGGGTCGACAGAATGTAGAGACGGTCGGCAGCCGGGTCCAGGAGCCGGCCGAGACTGCTGATCTGGTTCCATCGACGGGCCAGCTTGCCGTCGAGGTAGTCACTGACCCCGCTCAGCATCAGGACCAGCAGGGCCCAGCCATCGCTGTTGGGCCCGCCGAACACGGGGCGAAGAATCAGCCACAGGAAGAGCGGTACGCCGACGAGACGAGCCATGCTGAGGATGTTGGGGATGGTGAGTACTCGGTCCGTCTGAACTCGAGTCTCCTGGACCTCCACCCGAGTGCCTCCTGTGAAGAATGTGCCGATGATGCCCCCTGACCTTACCCTCACCGCCCTGGCACCGATGCACAGGGGTATGGGGAAGAGATCCCGTGAACGCAGAAAAGCCCCGTGCCACAAAGGCACGGGGCTTTCCCGGAATAATTGTTCGGCGGCGTCCTACTCTCCCACAGGGTCCCCCCTGCAGTACCATCGGCGCTGAAAGGCTTAGCTTCC
>NZ_JBEOVL010000020.1:0-79021 GCF_040295485.1 Streptomyces sp. NPDC002793
GCGCGCCCCCCCCGCCCCGGGGGGGGGGGGGGCCGGGGGGGCGGGGGGCCCCCTAACCCGGGCGGGGGGGGCGGCCCCCCCCCCCCCCCCCCCGACACGTGCTGCCCCGGTCCTCGGGCCTCAGGCCGGAGCGATCGCCAGCGCCGTGTTCTGGCCGCCGAACCCGCACGAGTTGCTGAGTGCGAGGTCGATCGGCATCGACGTGGCCGACTGCGCCAGCTTTATGTCGATCCGTCCGTCGGGGATGACCAGGCCCGCGGTAGGCGGAATGATCTCGTGTTCGACGCTCAGCAGGGCGAACGCGGCCTCGACCGCGCCTGCCGCGCCGAGCAGATGTCCGGTGACTCCCTTCGTGGAGGTGACCAGCGGGTCGCCCTGCAGCGTCCGCTGGATCATGCGTGCCTCGGCCAGGTCGTTGAGCGGTGTCGACGTGCCGTGGGCGTTCACGTGCTGCACGTCGTCCGGGTCCGCACCGGCGTCTGCGAGAGCCGCGCGGACCGCCGCCTCGATGCCGGTGCCGTCCGGGTGCGGAGACGTCATGTGGTGGGCGTCCGCGGTGGCCCCGAAGCCGATGATCCGGCCGTGGACGTGCGCACCGCGGGCCCGGGCGTCCACGACGCGTTCCATGACGAGGATCCCGGCCCCCTCTCCGGCGACGAAGCCGTCCCGGTCGGCGTCGAAGGGACGCGAGGCCGACGCGGGGTCGTCCTCGCGCCGCGACAGCGCGCCCATCTGCGCGAAGCCGGCCATGACCAGCGGAGTGATCATCGCCTCGCTGCCGCCCGCCAGCACCACGTCGCAGCGGCCGAGGATGAGCAGGTCCCGGGCCACGCCGATGGCGGTCGCGCCCGAGGCGCAGGCCGTGGCCACCACCAGGTTGGGACCGGTCGCCCCGAACTCGATGGCCGTCTGACCGGCCAGCATGTTCGGCAACTGCATGGGCAGCAGCAGCGGGGACACCCGGTCGGCGCCCTGCTCCCGCAGCACATCGTGCTGTTCCTCGACCGTGCCCGGGCCACCGTCCGCGCAGCCCAGCACCACACCGACCCGCGCCCCGTCCCAGGTGGTCGGGTCGAGACGGGCGTCGGCGACGGCCTCATGGGCGGCGACGAGGGCGAACTGCACGAACCTGTCGAGGCGGTGCGCCCGCCGCGCGCTGAGCAGAGATTCCGGATCGAAGCCGGGAACCCGGCAGGATATACGTACGGGGTTGTTCGCCAGTACCGGGTCGAGGGCGGCGGCCGGCCTGCCGTCGCAGACCGCCGCCCAGCTGGGCCCGACCCCGATACCACCAGGGGTGACCAGGCCGAGTCCGGTGACGGCGATGTCCATGCCGGCCATCAGACCTTCGCGCTCCGCTCCTCCATGAGCCGGACCATGTCAGCCACGGTCTCGGCTTCGAGGAGGTCGTCGTCGCTGACGTCCAGGTCCAGTTCGGACTTGAGCAGCAACGACAGCTCCACCACGGCCAGCGAGTCCAGCTCGATGTCTTCCCGGGTCGCCTCCGGGGTGATGGCCTCGGGCGACACCTTGAGCTTGTTGGACAGGATTTCCTTGAGCTGCTCCAGCATGTCGGATCCTTTCGAAGGCGTACGCGATACCGGCGTACGTGAGGGGATGTACGCATGCGCGTACGGAATGGCGTACTGCACAGGGGGTCCGGCCGGCCGGGGCCGTCAGACCGATTGGACCTCGGGCCAGACCAGGGTCGTCGCACCCCAGGAGAGACCTCCGCCGAACGCGGTCAGCAGCACCCGGTGCCCGGCGGCGAGCCGGCCGTCCGAGGCCGCCTGTGACAGCAGCAGCGGGATCGAGGCGGCGCCCGTGTTGCCGACCCGGGCGATGTTGGTCAACTGCCGTTCACCCGGCACCCCGAGGCGTTCCGACACCGAATCGAGGATCCGGGCGTTGGCCTGGTGGGCCGCGAACCGGTCGACGTCCTCGATGCCCCAGCCGGCCAGCCGGGCCGCCTGCTGGGACGCTTCGGTCATCCGCTCCACCGCGTGCCGGTAGGTGTCCCGGCCGAGCATCCGGAAGTACTGGTCCTCCGGGTCGGTGACGGGGCCGGACGAACGCTGGCGCGAGCCGCCCGCCGGTACCTCGATGAGGTGGCTGAGCTCGCCGTCGCTGCCGAGGACCAGCGGGCCGACGGCGCCCGGTTCGCCGACGGAGCCCGCACGCAGCACCACCGCGCCCGCACCGTCCGCGAAGATGACGGCCGTGGTGCGGTCCTCCGGGTTGACGATCGTGGTGAAGGCGTCGGCGGCGATCAGCAGCACGCTGTCGGCGACGCCCGCCGCGATGAGCCCGGACGCGGTGGCGAGACCGTACAGGAAGCCGGAGCAGACGGCGGCCACGTCGAACGCCGGCACCTGCCCGAGCCCCAGCCGGGCGGTCACCTGCGGGGCGGTCGCCGGGCACGGCTGGTCGGGCGTGGTGGTGGCCAGGACGACCGCCCCCACGCGCTCGGTTCCCGCGGACTTGAGGGCTCGCAGTCCGGCCTGGACAGCCAGGTCGGAGGTCGCGGTGCCGGGCGCGACCACGTACCGCTCGGCGATCCCGGTGCGTGAGCGGATCCACGCGTCGGAGGTGTCGAGCCGCTGTGCCAGATCGTCGTTGGTGACCAGATCAGGGGGTGTGAACGCCCCGATCCCGGCCACCACCGCCGCGCGCCCCCCGCTCATGCGCCGGCCTGCGGGCTGCTGAGGGCCTCCAGCGGCAACCCCATGTACGCCATCCGCGACTCCGCCATCTCGTCGGTCCAGCGCTCGGCCATGTCGTAGCGCTGCTCCGGCGTGGTGTCGAGCATCCGGACGCCCGGCCAGATCTCGTAGTCGCCGATCCTGTCCGCGTGCTGGGCCATGCCCTCCTGGAAGAGCTCCTCGCGGTGGATGACGAACTCGCGATCGGGGATCTCGTCCCAGAGCTGCACACCGGACCGCAGGATCTCCAGCAGGCGCGGGCGGTACTCGGGGTGCGCGGCCACGTGATCACGCAGGATCGTGCTGGCCACCGTCAGATGCCTGATCTCGTCGATGGCGGTGCCCCGTGAGATCTCGCCGGTGGCCGGGGACAGCGGGGTCCACTTGCGCTCGCTCAGCTCCGCCGCGGGGGCGAGCACCCCCTCGATGACGATGGCGAACACGGCGACGCCGCCGGCGAAGTCCGCCTGGTCGCGGACGATGTCGAGGGTGAAGTCCACGACGGGGTCCAGGACCCGCTTGCGGTAGTCCGAGGCCATCTCGTCGATGTCCTTCAGGAGCGTCTTCTGCGGGACCCCCAGCTCCACCAGGTGGTTGCGGAAGACCCGGGCGTGCCGCGCCTCGTCGATCAACTGAGTCGCGTAGAACTCCATTTCGGGGACGCCGGGGGCGATGGCGACGTAGTGGCCGAGCAGCCGCGTCGCGATCTCCTCCGACAGGCCGCGGAACCCGAACTCCAGCACCAGGGCGTCGCGCAGGGGCCCCGGCTCCTTCAGGAAGCCGGGTACGACGGCGTCCACGTGGTGCCCGGTCTCGCCCCGGTCGCGCAGTGTGCCCTGCGCCACCGAGGTGAACCAGTAGGCGAGGTCGCACTCCTCGGGTCCGAGAGTGAGCTCCTTCGCACCGTCGAGCAGACCGGGAGCCTTGTCCCAGTCGGCCTCGGGTGCCACAGAACCGGTCATGACGCGGCCGCCTCCTTCGCGGGGTGCAGGGAGCCGGCGAACAGCTCCCCGGCGTAGCTGAACAGGGGATGGGCCTCACCGGCGTGGGCCCGGACGACATGGGCGAGCAGCAACTCGCTGTCGCCGGCCGTGTGGACGGAGTGGAACCGGCAGGAGTAATGGGCGAGAGCCCCGGCCAGGAGCGGCGCCTTCGCGTACGAGTCCGCCGTCCAGGCGAGCCCCTTGAACTGTGCCCCGCCGTCGGGGCGGTCGCTGTTCGCGAAATGGCCGGCCACATCGGCCTGCCCGCTGCTGAGGACGTTGATCGCGAACCGGCCCTCGGCGGCCGCGAGCCGTGCGAAGGACGAACCCGCCCGCAGCACGACCCCCACCAGCAGGGGCTCCCGCGACACCAGCGTCACGGTGCTCGCCGTGGTGCCGTGCAGCCGCTCCCGGGGGCCGACCGTCAGCACCGACACCGGGGAGGCCAGGTGGTACAGCGCCCGCCGCCGCTCGGCCGGCTCCTGGCGTACGGGACGCGGCAGGGTACGCACGTCGGTGGCGACGGTCATCGCACGGCCTCCTGCCGCTGCGGGCGGACCGGCTGCGCCGGGACGTGGCCCACCGGGGTGGGCTCCGTGGCGTGGCCGGCCGGCTTGGGGTGGGCCAGGCCCAAGTCGTCCAGGAGCCGCAGGTAGCCGGGCTGGCGCACCGGCTCGAAGGGCAGCGCGAACGACTTCAGGAAGTTGCCGAACAGGCCGCGGTCCCCGAAGAGGTGGAACGGCAGTACCAGCAGTGCCCACTCCGGCTCCACCAGCCAGCACCAGAGCGCCGCGACCGCGGCCTGGGTGATCAGGCTGTGCATGACGTTGTAGAGGACGTAGTAGGCCTTGGGGATCGGCCGGCCGCCGCTGCGTTTGAAGGCGATGGCGCCCGGGATGTAGCCGATCAGGTCGATGTAGAGGAACAGGGCGATCGCGACCCACCAGCGGATCTCACCGAAGTGGGCGATGATCAGACCGGTGGTGACGGCGAGGCCCACCAGGTACTCGGCGCGGTGCAGCGAGTACGTTCTCGGTGTCTCGAAAGGATTTGCCTGGTCCATGGTCAGCTCCTGCGGGCGCTGCTAGGCGCCGATGGCGGCGGGCTCGGTGAGGTCGATGCCGCCCGAGATCCGGACGGCGGGGAACAGGCCGGTCAGGGCCCAGGCGACGGTCTCCTTGATGACCCGCTCGGCGATCGGGTCGAGGATCCCCTCCAGGCTCGGGATACCGAAGTCGAAGTCGGCGTCGAAGCGGACCGCCACGTCGTCACCCAGCTGCGTCATGGCCCAGGTGCCCGTGAAGGAGTCGAAGTCGCCGTCGGACTGCTCGAAGCGGATCTCGCCCAGCTCCGGCAGGAAGGTGTCGTCCTCGGTCCAGCGCAGCAGACCGCTGCGGAAGTGCAGCTCCCAGCTGGAACTGGAGTTCTCGGCCGGGTAGGTGGCGTGCACGGTGGTCGCCTTCACGTGGGGCGCCAGATCGGGGTACCGCTCCCAGCGCAGTACGGAGTCGAAGACCGTCATGGCCTGCTCCGAGGGGATCAGTGCTTCGAGCTCTACGTGACGCATGATCAGTTACCGCCTTCCGGCATCTTGGCCGCGCCCCGGACGAGGTCGCGTGTGGCCAGGTCGAAGGAGTTCAGGAGGAACTCCACATCGGTGTCGCTCATCACTGCGGGCGGGGTGAACCGCACCACCGAGCTGCCGTTCATCGAGTGGTTGGCGACCACGCCGTGGTTGAACAGCTCGATCAGCAGCTCGCCTGCCAGTCCGGCCTCGACGAGCTCGACACCGATGAGCAGCCCACGGCCGCGTACGTCCACGACGAGTTCGGGGATGTTGCGGTAGGCGATCTCCGAGATCCTCGGCAGCAGCCGCGCACCCAGGTCCAGGGCCCGGGTGACCAGGCGCTCCTCCTTCATGGCCCGGATCGCGCCCTGCACCGCGGCCATCAGGACCGGCTGGCCGGAGAAGGTGGCGGTGTGGACGTACGGGTCCTTGTCGAAGGGGCGGAAGGCCTTGCGGGTCGCGACGGCCGCGGAGACCGGCAGCACGCCGCCGCCGAGCGCCTTGCCGGTGAGGAGCACGTCGGGCACCACGCCCTCGATGTCGGCGCCCCACCACTCACCGAGCCGGCCGAAACCGGACTGCACCTCGTCGAGGATCAGGAAGCCGTCGTGCGCGCGGACCAGCTCCTCGACCTTCTTGAGGTAGCCCGCGGGCGGAATGATCACACCGCCCTCGCCCTGGACGGGTTCGAGGATGACGCAGACCTCACCCGGATGGGCCGTGAGTTCCGCCTCCAGCGCGTCGGTGTCACCGAAGGGGATGTGGAGGAAGTCCGGGATCAGAGGGCGGAAGGGCGCCTGGTAGACGTCCTTCGCGGTCGCGGACAGCGCGCCCAGCGTCTTGCCGTGGTAGCCGCCGCGCATCGAGACGGTCCGCCTGCGGCCGCCGGCCCGCGCGAGCTTGAGGCCCGTCTCCACGGCCTCCGCGCCCGACAGGGCGAAGTGCACGCGGTCCAGGCCCTCCGGCATCACGGAGACGAGAGCCTCGGCGGCGCGGGCCACGGTGGGCTCCAGCAGGATGCGCGTCGCGGTGGGATGTGTCCGGAGCTGGCGCTCCACCTCCTCCATCACGATCGGGTGGCGTGCGCCCATGATGAAGACGCCGTACCCGCCCGCGTTGAGGAAGCGCTCACCGTCGCTCGTGGTGAGCCAGGCGCCCTCGGACGCTGTTTCCATGTGGCTGCCGAACAACTCGGCGAGAGTGGCCCGGCCCTTGCTGAGATGGGCCCGGTAGAGGCCGAGGATCTCCGCCTCGGTTTCGGCGGGTGCTTCCTGGATAACGGTCACGGATTTCTCACTCCAAGTGTGATGGGGGGTCGCTGCCCGTGGCGCGGAGACTCAGCTCAGGACCAGCGGGCCGCCGTCGAAGTAGCGCAGCAGCGGCTCGGCGGCGGCGCCGCGGCCCGGTGGGTGGAAGGCGAGGGCCTGCACGGCGGCGGCGGTCCGGCCGTGGGTCGAGCCGAGGATGAAGTCCAGCCCGCCCAGGAGCTCCAGTGCCTGCCCGGCGATTCTCGGCAGCGCCTTCTGGACGGTGTAGCGGGCGACGAGGACCCGGGCCACGGACTCCTCGTCCGTCTCGGGGCCGATCGCCCGCGCGACACCTTCCAGGAGCTGCAGGGCGGAGTCCATCTCGACGGCGAGGGCGGCCCGTTCCTGGACGCTGCCGCGCTCACGCGCCAGCACCTGCTCGACGAGCGCGGCGGCCCCGCCCGCGTAACCGGCGGAGATCAGCATCTCGAACCAGACGAACCCGGCCGTCTGGAGGTCGTCGAGCCGGTGCGGGTCGTCCGCCCCGGCACGTACCACCATGTCCGCGGGCACGAACACGTCGATCAGCCGCACCTCGTCGCTCTCCGCGCCGGCGAGCAGCTCGTTGCCCCAGAACGGGTGCACGGACAGACCGGGGGCGTCGGCCGGCACCAGGGCGAGTGCCAGCTCGGCGGTGCCGTCCTCGTTCTGGATGGCGATGCTCGCGGTGAGCAGACTCATCGAACGGGAGAGACTGCACGGCTTCTTCGCGCCGGAGAGCAGGTAGCCGCCGTCGACGGGACGGGCCGTGACGGCGGGGGTGAGGATGTTCTGCTCGGTACGGCCCTCGGCCCAGCCGGAGGCCATCACCTGCTGGTCGGGCACGATCCGCCGCAGCAGCGCGGTCTGAGTGGAGGTGAGCCGGCCCGCCTTGCCGGCGAGGGAGTAGAGCATCGCCACGGTGAAGTGGTGCATGGAGACGGCCGCGACGAGCGAGGGGGACACGGCGCCCAGCGCCAGCTGGACGCGCAGCGCGTCCAGCGGGGCTGCTCCGTGACCGCCGTACTCCTCGGGTATCAGCAGGCCGACCCCGCCGTGGATGCGGAACAGGTCGATGATGGGGCCGCCGGGCTGCTCCCGGTCGGCATGGGGGATCTGCTCGATTTCCTTGAGCAGACCTGGGTGGAATTGCTCGCAGACGGCCCGAGCAGTATCGAGGGAACGCACGGGGATACCTCCGGAAGGCGGACGGGGCGGGCGCCTAGGCGCCGAACACCGCGTCGTAGGGGCTGATGTCGCGGGCGATGCTGACCCCTTGGACGTGCGAGGTCTTGAGCATCGGGTAGTTGGCCTCGCCGAAGGCTCCGCCGGTGCGGCCGGTGCCGCCGTGGCTGGGCAGGTAGGGCAGGAAGCCGATGTGGGAGTCGTTGACCTTCAGCAGGCCGCCGTTGACGACACGGCGGACGAAGGTCTCGATGACGTGGTCGGAGCGCGACCACAGGGAGTTGCGCAGCCCGTAGGAGTTGGAGTTGACGAAGTGGAGGAACGACTCCAGGAGCGCGTCGTCGTTGTCGTGTTCGGCCACCACGATCGGAATGAGAGGGAAGAACGTCTCCTCACGCACCACGTCGAAGGTGCGGGCCCGGTCCAGGCCGTCGACCCGGAGCACGGTGGGCTGCAGGAAGACACCCGTCTCGGAGGGTGTGCCGTCATGCTCGGTGCGATTGCCGCCGGTGACCAGGGACGCGCCGTTGTCCAGGGCCTGCCGCAGCAGCCGGAAGAACCGCTCGCTGCGGCGGACGGGGGACAGGAGGACGTCCTCCTCCTCCGGGAAGCCCGGGCGGATGCCCTTAACCTGCTCGCGCACCTCGGCGATCAGCGCCTCGGCGATATCGGGGTGTGCCAGCACGTAGTTGGGCACCATGCAGATCTGTCCGGAGCCGAAGAACGATTCGGTGATGGCTTCCGCGGCCCACTTGATGTCGGCGTCCTTCCACACCACGATGCCGTCGTTGCCAGCCAGTTCGAGGATCGGCTTCTTCCCGTGGGCCACGCACCGCTGCTCGAAGCGCAGGCCCTCCTGGCTGCCGCCGATGTAGAAGATGTCGTTGATCAGGGGATCGGCGATCCAGCGGTCCATCGTCTGCTTGGGGTTGCTGCACACCGCGTTGAGCACGCCGGGGGGCGCGTCGAGCTCCTCGAGCAGCGGGGCCACGATGTCGCGCAGCAGCCACATGGTGCTCAGCGCGATGCTGCGCGGGGCCCTGACCACCACGCTGTTGCCGGCCATCAGGGCCAGCACGCACAGGGCGGCGCTGGGCAGCGGGGCGTTCTGCGGCGGGTTGAAGGCGACCACGCCGTCCGGCTGGCGCTGCAGGATCAGCTTGCGGCCCGCGTACTCCTTCTCGACCCGCATCTGCTTCAGGTACCAGCGCAGGCTGCCGGGGGCGTAGATCTGCAGGAGGCAGCTCAGCTCCCACCGGGCCAGCTTCACCGGGTGTGACTCGGCGACGAGCATCTCGAGGAACTCGTCCTGGTGCTTGATCAGTTCTTCGCGGAAGCGGGTACCGAGCCGCATCCGCCGTTCCAGCGGGACGGCCGCCCACTCCGAGGCGGCGGCCGCGGCGGCCTGCGTGGCCAGGTCGATGGCGTCGTCGTCGGCGATGGCGCAGCGGCCCACGACGTAGGGGTGCTGGGCCGCCTCGGACTCCGGGTCCTGTTCCAGGGAGCGCTTGAGGCTCACGCTGGTGAAGACGTCTTCCAGCAGGGACCGCCCGCTGACGGTGTAGACCCATCCGTCCCCGGCGACGTCCTTGCCGGCGATGTAGAGGTCGTAGCTCTTCAATCCGGAAGGTGCCGGAGCACTCTCCTCCTGCGCAGCTTCGCGAAGCATCATCAGCCTTTCCGAATATCGGAATGTCTCTGGTTATCGGTCTGCCGGTGCGGGTCGTTCCTCGAATGTGGGGGTGATTCGGTGAATTGATGTTCGAAGTAGACCGATCGTGGCAGTCGAATCTGACTCGGCGCTGACGCCGGACTGATCCAGCCGGCGGCCCAAGGGCTGTCAGTGCGGTGTCAGCCGCCGCTGCTTGCATGGCCGCCATGCCACCTGCCGAGACAAACGTGCCCCAGCGGCTGCGCGAACTGCCGCGGACCGAACTCGCCGACGAGATAGAGACACTCGTCGTACGGAAGTTCAAGGCCGTTCTCCTCATGGACGAGTCGGAGAACCTCCCCGTCGACATCAGCTATTTCGACCTCGGTCTCACCTCGCTGCGACTGACCGAGATACGACAGAGCCTGGAACAACTCCTCGATCTGTCCATCAACGTGAACGTGCTGTTCAACGAGCCGACGGTCAACCACCTCGTGGATCACCTGGCCGGCGCGCTGTCCGCACCGCCCACCCGCTGACCGATCAGGCCCAGGACCCAAGGAGTCGTTCCATGCCGCGTACGGAATCCGACACGGAAGAGACGAACCGGGCGCAGGTGCCCGAGCCGATCGCGATCGTCGGAATCGGTCTGCGATTCCCCGGCGGCAGCAACTCCCCCGACGAGTTCGACGCCTTCCTGCGTGAAGGGCGCAGCGGAATAGGGCCCATACCGGGCGACCGGTGGGACGTGGCCGCATTCACGCCCGAGTCACCGGAGGACAAGGGGAAGATCCATACCTCGGCGGGCGGATTCCTCGACCGCATCGACCAGTTCGACGCCTCCTTCTTCAACATCTCGCCCAAGGAGGCCCAGTACATGGACCCCCAGCAGCGGATGCTGCTGGAGACCGCCTGGCAGGCCCTGGAGCACGCCAACATCGACCCGACACCGCTGCGCCGCGGCAACGGCGGCGTCTACATAGGCGCCAGCTCCATCGACTACTCGATGGAGCTGGACTCGCTGCCGTACGAGGAGCTGGAAGGCAACCTCGCCTCCGGCATCACCATGTTCCCGCTGTCGGGCCGGCTGTCGTACTTCCTGGGCTGGCGCGGCCCGAGCATGAGCATCGACACGGCGTGCTCCTCCTCTCTGGTCGCACTCCACCTCGCCGTGCAGGGCCTGCGTGCGGGGGAGTCCGACATCGCGCTGTGCGGTGGAGTCAACGCCCTGCACCACCCGCGCACCTCGGTGATGTTCTCCAACGCGCAGATGCTGTCCCCCGACGGGCAGTGCAAGACCTTCGACGAGGCCGCCGACGGTTACGCCCGCGCCGAGGGCTGCGGCGTGGTCGTACTCAAGCGCCTCAGCGACGCGACCCGGGACGGCGACACCGTCCTCGCACTGGTGCGAGGCACCGCTGTCGGCCAGGACGGCGACAGCGCGGGACTGACCGTGCCCAACGGTCCCGCCCAGGAGAAGGTCATCCGCACCGCCCTCGCTGCCGGGCAGCTGTCCCCCGGGGACATCCAGTACGTCGAGGCGCACGGCACCGGCACCCCGCTCGGTGACCCCATCGAGTTCGGCGCCATCGGCGACACCTTCGCCGACTCGCACACCAGGAGCGAACCGCTGCTCGTCGGCTCGGTGAAGACCAACCTGGGCCACATGGAGCCGGCGGCCGGCATCGTGGGCGTCATCAAGACGGTGCTCCAGATGCGGGCGGGGACCATCTACCCGCACCTCAACTTCGACACGCCGTCCGGACGCATCCCCTGGGACCTCTACCCGGTGCGCGTGCCCACCGCGTGCGAACCCTGGGAGGCCGAGGTCCGGCGCGCGGTCGTCAACAGCTTCGGCTTCGCGGGCACGATCGGGGCAGCGGTCCTGGAGCAGGCACCGGCCCCGGCCGAGCGGACGCCCGTGGAGCCGGCCCCCTCAGGGGGTCCCGTCTTCACCCTGTCCGCCAGGAGCGCCGTCGCCCTGAGCGCCCAGGCCGGCAACTACCGCCGGCTGCTGGACGAGCGGCCCGACGTGGAGCTGGACGAGCTCTGCTACACCGCCAACGTCTCCCGCACCCACCACCCCTACCGTGTCGCGGGCCCGGTCGCCGACCGCACGGCGCTCGCGGACCTGCTGGACAAGGCCGCCGAGGAGAAGCACGGGGGGCCTTCCGGCATCCGCAGGACGGCGTTCATGTTCAGCGGCCAGGGCTCGCAGTACGCGGGCATGGGAGCCGCGCTCTACGAGCGTTTCCCGGTCTTCCGTGAGCACGTGGACCTGTGCGACGAGCTGTTCGCCGCACATCTGGACCGCTCCGTGGCCGAACTGGTGCTCGGCACCACGGACGACCCGGAGGCGATCGACCGCACCGAGTACACCCAGCCCGCCCTGTTCACCCTGGAGTATGCGCTCGCCAAGCTGTGGATGTCCTGGGGCGTGCGCCCCAACGTGCTCATCGGGCACAGCATCGGGGAGGTCGTGGCGGCCGCCGTGGCCGGCCTGTTCGACCTGCCGGACGCCGTGGCCCTGGTCGCCGCCCGCGCGCGACTGATGCAGGCGGTGAGCGCACCGGGCGGCATGGCCGCCGTGGCCGCGCCCGCCGAGGACGTGGAGCCCCTCCTCGCCGACCACCCGGACCTGGCTCTCGCCGCGGTGAACGCCCCGGACCAGTGCGTGGTCTCCGGCGGCGCCGCAGCCCTCGACGAGACCGTCACCCTCCTCCGTGAACGGGGCGTCCGCGTCGACCGGCTGGCCGTCTCGCACGCCTTCCACTCACCTCTGATGGCCGAGGTCTACGACGACTTCCGGGCCGCCCTCGAAGACATCACGTTCCACGAGCCGTCCATCAGCCTGATCTCCAACGTCACCGGCCGACCGGCCCGCCTCCGCGACATCGGCACCGTCGACTACTGGGTGCGGCACATCGGCGAACCCGTGCGCTTCCTGGCCGGCATCCGGGCCGTGGCCCAGCGCGGACGCCACGCCCTGGTCGAGATCGGACCGCAGGCCGCCCTGACCGCCCTCGCCCGGCGCTGCCTGACCGCCGAGGACCACGTGTGGCTGGCCAGCCTTCGCCGCCGTGACGCCTCCGCCGGCACCACCCTGGCCGCACTCGCCGATTACTACGCCGCGGGCCTGACGGTCTCCTGGGCCGACTACCACGCGGACCGCCCAGCCGTCGCGAAGACCTCCCTGCCCACCTACGCCTTCCAGCGCAAGCGGTACTGGCTGCCCTCCGTCAGCGCCAGGCGTACGGGCACGGCCGGCGGCAGGGCCCGTCACCTGCTGCTCGGCACGGAGGAACGGTTCGCCAGCGGGGTACGGGAGTTCACCGCCGAGTTCACCGCCGAGGACCTCGGCGCGCTGACCGACCTCGGTGACGGAGAACGCACGACACTCCCCACCGGCGCGTACATCGATCTGATACTCGCGCTCCAGGACGCGGTCGAGGGGCACACCCGATCCGCCATCCGCGAGTTGAAGCTGCTCGCGCCACTGCACACGACCGCCGAGACCGCCACGGTCCTGACGTCCCGTTGGCGCCCGCGCGCCGGCGGCGGCGCCGACGTGCAGGTCTTCACCCTCGTCGGAGGCGAGGAGCACATCCACGCCGCCGCCACGATCGCCGCCGGACGCGAGCCGGTCGTGCCGGTCTCCGAACTGGCCGAGCTGAACGCCGGACTGACGCCGGCCGGACAGCACATCGACGACGAGGACATCTACACCGACCTCGCCTCCGTCGGCCGTCCGCACGGCCCGCGCATGCGCCTGCTGCTGCGCGCCGCCCGGCACCGCGACGGGCTGGTCACCGGCGAGCTCACCGGCCGCGACGCCACCGCGGTCGAGCACGTGCCCGCCGAACTTCTGGAGGCAGCGGTGCAGGCCGCTGTCGTCCTGGACCCCGAGGGCCCGGTGTTCGAGGCACGCGAGATCGCCTCCGTACGGCACTTCCGGAAGCCCAGGGGGGAGCAGCTCCGCGTCCTCGCCCGCGTCCACGGCGACCAGGACCGCAGGGTCGCCGACATCCTCCTGCTGGAGAACGGCGAGCCGGTCACCGAACTCCTCGGAGTCCGCCTGGCCCGTCCTGAGGGCCGCACGGGCCGCCGCCAGTTCCTGCACCGGCCCGCGTGGGTGCGCAGGGCCCTCCCGCCGCAGACGCCCCCCGTCGGCGACCGCCACCTGCTGCTGCTCGACCGGGCCGCCGGCCGTGCCGCCGCACCGGTCGGGCAGTCCGGCCTCCAGGTGACGACGCTGCCGGACACCACCGACCTCAAGGCTGCCCTCGACGACCCCACCGTCACCGATGTCTGCCGGGTCTGGCGGCAGCTCCCGGCGGCCATGTCCGCCGAGCGGATGCGGGCCGAGTGCGAGGACAACTACCGTGAACTGCTGGCCCTGGTCACCGCGATGGACGCGACCGGACAGCCCCGGCCACTGCGGCTCTGGTTGGTGACCGAGGGCGCCCAGGCGCTCCCCGGCGACCCGGTCGGTGACGGCGGGCACCTCGCCGCCGCGACCCTGTGGGGGTTCGGACGGGTGCTGCTCACCGAGTACCCGCAGTACCGCGCCACCCTCGTCGACCTCGCCCCGGGCAGCGACCTCGAACCGCTCCTCGCGGAGTGGACGGCCGAGCCCCCGGGCGAGTACCAGGTCGCCCACCGGCCCGGCAGGCGCTACGTCCGGCGGCTGCTCGCCGGCGACGCGACGCTCTCCTGGAGCGGCGGCTACGAGCTGCGCGCCCCTGACTCCGGCGACCTGTCGGACCTGGCGCCGGTGCCCGCCGCGGACCGCACACCGGACGCCGACGAGGTCCAGGTCGAGGTCCGTGCCGTCGCCCTCACCGGTCAGGACGCCCGGAACGCGCTGGACACCGGCCGCGCCGAACGGGAGGAGGAGGAGCCCCCGCCCGTGCTCGGCACCCAGGCCACCGGCATCGTGCGCGCGGCGGGTGAGGGGGCCGGGTTCACCGAGGGGGACGAGGTCCTCGTGCGCCATGAGGGAACCCTGCGCTCCACGCTCACCGTTCCGTCCGCGTCGGTCGTGCTCGCGCCGCGCCCCGGCCCGCAGGACGGGATACGGCGCTTCCGCCTGGACGAGACGGGCGAGGCCCTGCGCACCGCCCTCACCGACCCGGCCGCCGAGGTGTGGCTGGACCTGCCGGGCACGCAGCCCGAGGAGGCCGCGCCCCCGGCGGACGCAGAAGCGGTCAACGACGCCGCCGTCCGCCCCGACCGCACCTACATCGTCACCGGCGGACTCGGCGGTCTCGGTCTCGTCACGGCCCGCAAGCTCGTGGCCCTGGGGGCACGGCACCTGACCTTGGTCAGCCGCACCGGAAAGCCCACCGAGGAGGCCGCACCGGTGCTGGCGGAGCTCGCCGAGAACGCCGAACTCGCCCTCGTGAAAGCCGATGTGAGCCGCCCCGAGGACGTGCGCGCGCTGGTGGCCGAGGTGGCGGCAGGACCGTACCCGGTCGGCGGAGTGGTTCACGCGGCCGGTTCCTACGACAAGAAGCTGATCGCCGAACTGACCTGGGAGTCCATCGACGCCCAGCTCGCCGCGAAGGCGTACGGCGGCTGGCTGCTGCACGAAGCCGCGCAGAGCTCCTTCCCGGAGCTGGAGTTCTTCGTGACGTACTCGTCGATCGCCTCCGTCCTCGGCGGCGCCACCCAGGGGCACTACGCGGCGGCCAGCGCCGGGCTCGACAGCCTCGCCGAGTGGCGCGCCCGCCAGGGACTCCCCGGGCTCTCCGTCAACTGGGGTGCGTGGGCGAGAGTCGGCATGTCCGCCCGCCTCGAGGAGCACCTCAGCCGCGAGATCGAACGCAGCGGCGTCCGTTTCTTCTCGCCGACGCGGGCGCTCGACACCCTGGCCAGGCTGTGGGGCGGCCGCCCGCGCACCCAGCGGGTGGTGGGCGAGTTCGACTGGGACCGCTATGTGGCCGGCAGTGCCACCGGCGACCAGTTCTACGACCGCCTCGCGCGGCAGGACGCCGTCGCCGACGACGGCTTCGACGCCGCCTCGCTCGGTGCCCTGCCCGCACCGGAGCGGAGGGCTCTGATCACGCAGGTGGTCCGGGACAAGGTCGTCGCCGTCCTGCAGATGACGGCCGACGACGAGCTGGACGAGTCGGCCGAGTTCGTGTCACTCGGCCTGGACTCGCTGATGGCCCAGAACGTCAAGTCCGGTCTCGAGCAGGTGTTCCGGCTGCCGCTGCCCGCGTCGATCACCTTCGACCACCCGACGGTGCGTCAGCTCGCCGCCTTCCTCGACGGGCAACTGTGCCCCGTCCCCACGCCATGACCCGCACGACTCGTCCCGGACGAACGGGGAGGACCCCATGACCACCATGACCATCGCGGACAACGCCAGTTGGACGCTCAACCACACCTCCCGTGCCCATGCCGGCAGCCGCCCGCACCATGCGGCGATCGTCTGCGAGGGCCGGATCACCACCTACGCCAAGCTGCACCGGGAGAGCAACCGCGCGGCCCACGCCCTGCGCACCAGCGGCGTGCGGCGCGGCGACCGGGTCGCCTATCTGGGGCGCGAGTCGGAGAACTACTACCTGGTGATACTCGCCTGCGCCAAGGTCGGCGCGGTCCTCGTCCCGGTCAACTGGCGGCTCACCCCGGACGAGGTCGATCACATCCTGCGCGACTCGGGTGCCGTCCTGGTCTTCGTCGACGACGAGTTCTGGGACACCGCGGCCAAGGTCCGCCCCCACCTGCCCGCGTTCCACACGGTGATCCGCATCGACGGCACCGACGCCGACGGGGAACCGGCCGGCGGCGCCGGACTGCCCGCCTGGTACGCGAGCAGGCCGGACACCGAGCTGGAAGTCGGTACCGGGCCCGACGACCCGGTGGTGCAGATCTACACCAGCGGGACCACCGGGCTGCCCAAGGGGGCCGTGCTCGCCCACCGCAGCTTCTTCACCCTGCCGCAGGCGATGCGCGAACACGGCGCCGCCTGGATCGACTGGCTGCCCGAGGACATCGCCTTGATCTCCCTGCCGGGCTTCGGCATCGCGGGCATCGGCTGGTTCATGCACACCTTCAACGCCGGTGGCACCAGTGTGATCATGCCCCAGTTCGACCCGCAGGAGGCAGTGCGGCTGATCCGTACCCACCGGGTCACCACCACCTTCGCCGCGCCGGCCATGCTCCAGATGATGGCGGGCGAACGGACGGCGGGTCCGGACGCGTTCGTCTCCCTGCGGAAGGTCTGCTACGGGGCCGCCCCGATGTCCGAGACGCTGCTGAAGCAGTGCCTGGAAACGTTCGAGTGCGAGTTCGCACAGATCTACGCCAGTACCGAGACCGGCAGCGTGGCGGTGTGCCTGCCTCCCGAGGACCACTACCCGGGCAGCGCGGTCCTGGAGTCCGTCGGCAGGCCCTGCCCCGGCAACGAGGTGAAGGTGATCGGCCCGGACGGCGCTGAACTCCCGCCCGGCACCATCGGCCAGATCTGTGTCCGGGCACCCTCCCGGATGCTCGGCTACTGGAACCTCCCGGAAGCCACCGGCCGCACCCTGGTGGGGGAGTGGCTGCACATGGGCGACGCCGGCTACCTCGACGAGGACGGCTACCTCTACCTCTGCGACCGCATGAACGACACCATCATCGTCGCCGGGCAGAACATCTACCCGGCCGAGGTCGAGAAGGCGCTCGCGGCACACCCCGCCGTCGCGGACTCCGCGGTCGTCGGGCTGCCCGACCCCCGCTGGGGCGAGGCGGTCCACGCCGCCGTGGTCCTGCGCCCCGGCGCCACCGCGACCCCCCGAGAGCTCCTGCTGTCCCTGAGGGGCAGCCTCGCCGACTACAAGATCCCCGGCGCCTACCACATCGTCGACAGCCTGCCCCGCAACCCGTCGGGCAAGATCCTGCGCCGCGCCGTGCGACAGCAGCTCTCGGCCCCGGCGAGCGATGCGCTGATCTGAACCAGAAGTGTGACGACAGAACGACGAGAGGAAGCGGCACTCATGGACGCCGAACGGCCCGGCCCCGCCCCGGAAGGGGCGCGGGCACCCGCGCGACGAGCGAGCGACGACGCGCCTTCCCGCACCACCCCCGGATCCCTGCGCATCGGAATCCTGCTCCCGACCAGGGAGCAGGCCATCATCGGAACCTACGCGGCTGCCCCTCTCCTGGACTTCGCCCGTCAGGCGGAGAGCTTCGGCTTCGACTCCCTGTGGGCCGGTGACTCCCTGACGGCCCGCCCCCGCCTCGACCCCCTCGTCGTGCTCTCCGCCGCCGCGGCCGCCACCGAGCGCATCACCGTCGGCACCGCCGCTCTCACCCCCGCCCTGCGGCACCCGCTGATCGGCGCCAACATGGTGGCGAGCCTCGGCCACGTCGCGCGGGACCGCCTGGTCCTCGGCCTCGGATCCGGATTCCCGATGCCCGAGACGGAGGAGGAGTTCGCCTCGGTCGGAGCCTCCTTCACCGGGCGGGTCGGCCGCCTCGACGAGATCGCCGACCTCTGGCGCACCGCCTGGTCCGCGGGCGAACCGGGCCGGCCCACCGGCTTCCAGGGGAAGCACTGGCAGGCCGACCGGCTGGACCGGCTGCCGAGCCCCGCCACACCCGGTGGTCCGCCGCTCTGGCTGGCGGGCAGCGACACCCCGAAGGTGCTCGCCCGCGCGGCCACCCGCTACGACGGCTGGCTGCCCTTCCTGCCGGACGTCGACGCGTACGGCGCGGCCTGCCGGCGGATCGCCGAACTCGCCGGCGAAGCGGGCCGCAGCCCCGGCGCCGTGACCCCCGCGCTGTACGCGACGGTCACCGTCAACAGCGACGCCGTCGCCGCCAGGGCCGAACTGGAGCACTACATCAGCCACTACTACGGGCGCTCCCTGGAACAGATGTCGGCCATCCAGGCCTACGGCTGGGGCAGTGCCGAGCAGTGTGCCGAATGGCTCGGCGGCTACGTCCGCGCCGGCGCCCGGCACCTCGTCCTGCGGATCGGATCCCTCGAACCCGAGGCGCAGCTGAAGGAAATCGCCGAGGTGCTGCTCCCCGCAGTGCGTGAGATCGACCGGACCCTCACCGATGGAGGAACGAAATCGTGACCAGTGCCATAGGCGCGGACATGTCCCGCACAGGCCAGTGGTTCCATCCCGTCGAGCCGTCCCCGGACGCTTCCGTACGGCTCTTCCTGCTGCCGCACGCGGGCAGCGGCGCCATCATCTACCGCGACTGGGAGAAGCTGCTCCCCGCCGACATCGCCGCCCAGGCGGTGACCTTGCCCGGCCGCCACAACCGCCGTGACGAGATGACGTACGAGGACTGGGACCCGCTGCTCGACGCCCTCCACGAAGCAGTGCTCGACGACCTCGACGACAGGCCCTTCGCCTTCTTCGGACACTGCCTCGGCGCCCAGCTCGCCTTCCGGCTGACGACCCGGATGGAGGAGGCGGGCGACCCTTCCCCCGTCATGATCGGCATGTCCGGCTGGTCGCCGGAGGGCTGGTACGCGCCCACCGAGGAGCAGAGCCGGATGCCGGAGCCCGAGCTGATCGAATGGATCAAACGTCTGGGGTCCTTCCCCGCCGAGGTCTACGACAACCCGGAGATGCTCGCCCTGGTGGTCCCGGCTCTGCGGGCCGACCTCAGGGTCGCCGCGCAGTACGTGGACGACAAGGCGGGGGTCCGCTGCGCACTGGCCTCCTACGGGGGCCGCTCGGACCCGCTCCAGGAGGACCCGGAGGCCATGAAGCACTGGGCGGAACGCAGCCCGGCCTACCTCGGCCACAGCGAGTACCCGGGCGGTCACTTCTACATCGACGCCCACGCGCAGGGCGTCACGATGCACTTCGCCCAGCGGCTGCAACGGGTCGTCGCCTCGGCAGCGCGCTGAGCGCCTCCCCGGCCCGTCGGCGGCCGGGTCCAGGGCGTCAGCTGCACGTCAGAGCCGTGTCAGTACCTCTTGGCACTGTTGTGGAGGCCGCGCCCGACAACTGTCCGGGCCCGGCCCCGCAACCGCCGGTGCCACCACGATCCCGAGGAGTAAGCCCGATGGCAGACAACGCCACAGACCAGGGCCCGACCCGGGCCCTGGTCCTGGCCAATCCCGCCTCCGGCAGTCACAGCGCCCAACTGGTGCGTGACGTGGCGGAGCTGTGCGCCAGTAGCCTGGAGCACGTCGACATCCACCCCACCACGGCACCGGGGGACGCCACCGTCGCGGTGCGCCGTGCCCTGGAAGGGCCGGGCGGTGCACCCGACCTGGTGGTCGTCGTCGGAGGGGACGGCACCGTCCGTGAGGTCGTCCAGGGCCTGGCCTTCGCGCCCGGCCGCGTCGCGCTCACCGTGGTGCCCGGCGGCACCGGGAACTCCGGTTACAAGATGCTGTGGGGCGAACGCCCCTGGACGGAGTCCCTCAAAGCGGTACTCACCGACTCGGGAGCCGGCGGCAGCGCCCGGCTGCGGCGTCTCGACCTGGCCCGCCTGGCCGAGACCCGGCAGTGCGTCTACCTGGGCGCCTGCTCCGGTGTGATCGCCGACGCGCTGATCAGGGCGCGGGACCTCTCCCTGACGGGCAGGGACCTGTACACCAAGGCGTTCGCCGACACCGCGGCCGCGTACGTCCCCTACCCGGGCCGCGTCACCGTCGACGGCCGCGTGGTGCACGAGGGCCCCACCGTCCTCGCCAACGTCGGCGGCGGCCGCTACCGGGGCGGCCGCTACCTCGTCCTGCCCGACTCGCTCCTCGACGACGGTCTGCTCGACGTCTGCGTCATCGGGGACGGTGTGCCCGCCGCCGACGTACCCGAACTCACCAGGACGGCAGCCCATATGGAGCTTCCCGGCACCGTCTACGCCCGCGGCCGCACCATCACCGTGGAACGCACCGACGGCCGACGACTGCCCTTGGAGCACGACGGCGAGTACCAGCACGGCATCGGCCCGTCGGCGACCTTCGAGGTCATGCCCGGTGCCCTGGCCGTGTGGGCTCCCGCCACCGCTCCCGCCACCGGACGGCCCTGACCTCCCGGGCCTCCCGGGACCACATGACCCCCCGCCGAGCCGGCACACCTGGCGGCCCGGCAGACACCGCAATCACAAGGAGAAGGAGACCGCCATGAGCGACCTCACCAACACCGTCACCCAGTACCTCGCCCTGTGGAACGAGACGGACGCCGACAAGCGTGCGGCCGGCATCGCCGAGCTCTTCACGCCGGGCGCCCCGTACATCGACCCGCTCGCCGCCGTCGAAGGACACGACGGGTTCGGGGCCGTGGTCGCGGGCGCACAGGACCAGTTCAAGGGACTCTCCTTCGAACTGCACGGAGCGGTGGACACCCACCACAACATCGCCCGCTTCCAGTGGGGCCTGGTGACCGAGGCGGGCGCCGAGCCCGTCGCGATCGGCTTCGACGTCCTCGTCACGGGTGACGACGGCCGCATCAACGGCGTCTACGGGTTCCTGGACAAGGTCCCCGGCGCCTGATCCCGCACGCGTGGCGGGCGGGGGCACCGGGAGTACCGGCGCCCCCGCCCCTCCGTGTCCCATCCGCGTCCTCCCCGTAGAGAAGGTATGTCGCGCCATGACGGCTGCTGTACTCAGCGAAAGCGTGGCCAGGGCCCTGTGCGAGCAGTGGGAGAGCCAGGCGCGGTCCACCACCCGCTCCCGCCCGCCTGCGGACACACCGCTGCGCGAACTGTCCCACTGGGCCGCGAACCTGCGTCCTGAACACATCCCCTGCCGTGTCCTCAAGCTCGCGGCCAGCCAGGTCCTGTCCCAGATCGCCTCGATCCGGGCCGGCCTCCAACACCCGCTGGGACGCCGCCTGGTGGCCGCCTTCGGCCATCCCATGCAGCGCGACCCGCGCACCGCCGCGAGTGTCTTCGCCGCCCTCGGCTCCTGGCTGAACCTCGACGACACCGCCTACGCCGGCCACCTGTCCAACTCCACCGTCGCCGTGCCCCTGGCCTTCGCGTACGCCCGTCAGCTCGACGGGCTCTCACTGCTGACCGCGGTGGTCGCGGCCAACGAGTGCGCGGCCCGCATCACCGCATCGGCCACCCTCGGCCCCTTGCGCGGACAGAGCGCCGTGCACACCCACCTGGCCGGTGCGGTGGCCGGCCGGCTGCACTGCGACCGGGCCCCGGCGGACCAGTGGGAGAACGCCTTCGGACTCGCGTTCGCCATGCCCAACTGGCCGCTGATGCGCGCCTTTCTCGCCAGCGACGCACGCCTGTTCAACACCTTCACGCCGGTACGCACCGCGATGGACGCGTGTGACGCGGCCGCCGCCGGACTGCGCGGCGCCCCCGACATCATCGAGCACCAGGACGGCTTCCTCGCCCGGTTCGCGACGGTTCCGCTGCCCCAGGCGGTGGCGAAGGGGCTCGGCCGCCGCTGGCACACCGAGACCCTCTCCTTCAAGATGCACCCCGGCGGCCCCGGCATCGACGCGGCCGTGGACTGCGCCGCCGAGATCCACCGCGAAATCGGCCCGCTGCGCCCGGAGGACGTGCGGGAGATCGTCGTGGAGGCGTCCCTGTACACGCTGTTCGCGGGGGAGCGCGCGGCCCAGTACGTCGACGGCCCCCGCTCCCCGCTGGGCGCGCTCGTCCTCGACGTCCCCTACCCGGTCGCCACCACCCTGTTGACCGGCGAGTTCTCCGTGGAGGACTTCTCCGCGCCGCAGCTGGACGACCCCGTGCGCTGGTCGCTGGCCCGCCGGGTGCGGCTGGAGCACGACACGGACATGACCCGTGAACTCTTCCTGTCCGACGCGCCGTTCGGCGAGGCGGTGCGCGAGGCGGGACCGCTGGCCACCCCCTGGCTGCGTGGCTTCGGCGGTGACGAGCTCGTCGACCTCGTCGGCAGCCAGGTGGCAGACGGCCGGGACTTCTCCCGCTCCACCAAGGCCACCGGTGCCCGGGTCGTCGTACGGCTGGCGAACGGGCGGACCATCTCCCGTTCCCGTCTGATCCCCCTGGGTGCCGCGGGCCCCGACACCCGCTCCCGGCACTCCGAGATGGTCCAGGAGAAGTTCCTTTCCGTGGGGGGGCCGCACCGGGTGGCGGACACCGTGGGGCGGCTGCACCGCATGCGCAAGGGTGGCGTGCGCCGTTGGATAGAGGCTGCCTTCCTCGACTGAACGGAGGGTCGAGCAGAGGGCGGAGGGAGTCATTCCCACGTCAGGTACACGTCAGGCCGTCAAGAGACAGTAGGTGAAGAAGTGCTTCCGACTCGCAAAGGGGTTCCTTCCATGTCGCTCGACGCTCAGACCGGTGTGCTGGACTGGCCGTTCGCCCGGACCGAGAACGGTGAACCCCCGACGATCCTGGACGAGCTGCGCAAGGCGCCGCCCTGCGCCGTACGCATTCCTGAGGGCGCGGCCGAGTCACGGCTGGCCTGGCTGGTGACCCGGTACGCCGACGTGCGCCAGGCCCTGGCCGACCCCCGGCTCAGTGCCGACGAGCGGCTGCCCGGTGCACCGGTGCGCATCCAGTTGCCGCCGGGCAGCAACCCGAGCTCGTACCTGCGCCTGGACGACCCCGAACACGCCCGGCTGCGCGGGCTGATCCAGACCGAGTTCACCATGCGCAGGGTGCGCGGCCTCAAGGAGCCGGTGCAGCGGCTCGTCGACGACCTCCTCGACCGGTTCGAGGACCTCGAGAAGCCGGCGGACCTGCACGCGGCGTTCTCGCGGACCCTGCCGACGCTGGTCATCGCCCGGCTGCTGGGCGTCCCGGACGAGGACTCCCCGTTCTTCATCGAGAAGACCCGGGTCGTCATCTCCCAGGAGGACCCGGCGGCGGCGTACGCGGCGTTCGTGGAGATGTCCGACTACCTCGCCGAATTGGCCCGCCGCAAGACGCAGCGGCCCGAGGACGACCTGATCAGCCGGCTGGCCGTGCACCACGCGAGCGGCGAGATCACCCTGGACGAGCTCGTCGGCATCGCCAGGCTGGTGCTGGTGGCAGGCCACGAGACGACCACGAACCAGATAGCCCTCAACATCCTGGGGCTGCTGCGGGACGACAGCCTGTTCGCCAAGGTGGCCGCCGACGACGGAGCCCTCATCCCGCAGTACGTCGAGGAGTCGATGCGTTACTGGTCGATCTCGCAGGACGCGATGGTCCGCCAGGCCCTCGAGGACTTCGACCTCGGCGGGGTGCCGATCGCCAAGGGGGACGCGGTGGTCATCTCCGTCCCCGCGGGCAACCACGACGAGTCGGTGTTCGCGTGCCCCCGCACCATCGATCTGGACAGGGACACCGGTGGCCACCTCCAGTGGGGCTACGGCCCCCACTACTGCCAGGGCGCCCCGCTCGCGCGGATGGAGATGGAACTCTCCCTGCGCACCCTGCTGCGGCGATTCCCCGCCCTCCGGCTGGCGGCCGAACCGAGCACGGTCTTCCGCCGAGGCACCGTTTTCCACGGAGTGACCCGTCTCCCCGTGACCTGGTGACCGAGAAACACGAAACACTGAAACCAACACAGGAGAGCAGTCGGAATGACCTCTGAAGCAAGCCCCGAACTCACCGTCGAGGAGCGTGGACGGCCCGCCCCGGTACCGGTGGCCGCTCCCTCGGCCGGCGCCCTCGTGGTGGTGCTGGTGGGCACCTTCATCACCGTTCTCGACTTCTTCATCGCGAACGTGGCGGTTCCGGCCATCCGGTCGGACCTCCAGGCCGGCGCCGCCCAGGCCCAGTTGATCGTCGTCGGCTACGGGGTCGCCTTCACGGCCGGCCTCATCACCGGCGGCCGGCTCGGTGACATGTACGGCCGCCGCAAGATGTTCTTCCTCGGCATGACGCTCTTCATGATCACCTCGGCGGTCTGCGCCTTCGCGCCAACGATCGACGTCCTGGTGGTCGCACGCATCGCCCAGGGGGCGAGCGCCGCGCTGATGGTCCCCCAGGTCCTCGGCATCATCGGCACGGTCTACACCGGCGCCGCCCGCGAGCGGGCCTTCAACGCCTACGGTCTGATCGTCGGGCTGGCGGGCGTCTTCGGCCAGTTCATCGGCGGGGCCCTGATCAGTGTCGACGTGGCGGGCCTGAGCTGGCGGACCATCTTCCTGATCAACGTCCCCCTGTGCCTGGCCGCACTGGCCTTCGTCAAGCGCACGATCCCCGAGTCGCGCGGCACCGGCGGGACCAGGCTCGACCTGGCCGGCGCACTGCTGGTCACCGGGTCGCTGGCGCTCGTCGTGTTCGCGCTCCTGGAGGGCCAGGAGAAGGACTGGCCGGCGTGGGTCTGGGGCTGCCTGGCCGGGGCTGCCGTCCTGGTCACGGTGACCGTCCTGCACCTGCGTCGGCGGGCCGCGAACGACGCGGGGCCGCTGATCGAACCCGCGCTGTTCCGGGTCCGGCTCTTCACGGTGGGCCTGGCCGCCACGGTCGTCTACTTCCTCGCCATGGGCTCGTTCTTCTTCATCCTCGCTCTCTATCTCCAGCAGGGCATGGGCCTGTCCCCCCTGGAGTCCGGCCTCGTCTTCCTCGCGGTGGGCGTCGGCTACTTCGGTGCCTCGCTGGTGTCGGCGCGGTTCGCCGGCAAGCTGTCCGCCCGGACGGTGGCCTGCGGTCCGCTGACCCTCGCGGTCGGCTACACCGCTATCGCCTTCACGGCCAACGGGCTCGGTCCGGAGGGGAGCGTGCTCTGGCTGCTGCCGATGCTGCTCGTCGCCGGACTGGGCATGGGTCTGACCACCGGACCGCTGACCAACCTGGTGCTGGGTGCGGCCGTCCCCGAGCACGCCGGCTCCGCGTCGGGGCTGCTGAACACCGCCCAGGAGGGCGGGGCAGCCCTCGGTGTGGCGGTCGCCGGATCGGTCTTCTTCCCGGCGCTCGCCGAGGCGGGCCGCTCCGCCGACGCCTATTCGGACGCGTTCGCGCTCACGCTCGTCCCGCTCGTCGCGCTCGGCCTCGCCGCCGCGGTCCTGGTGCTGTTCGCACCCGGGCGCGCCGCGCGCGGCTGACGCGTCCCACCCGCCACCAGAGGCTCACCAGAGGAAGGAAACGCCCATGCCGTACGTCACGACCAGGGACGACACCCGGCTCCACTACAAGGACTGGGGTGCCGGGCGCCCTGTCGTCCTGCTGGGCACCGCCATGATGGACTCCCGCATGTGGGAGTTCCAGGCGTCCTTCCTCGCCGAGCGGGGACTGCGCTGCATCACCTACGACCGGCGTGGCTGCGGGCGTTCGGATGCTCCCTGGGACGGCTACGACTACGACACGCTCGCAGCCGACCTCGCCGACCTCATCGACCATCTCGACCTGCGGGACGCGGTGCTGGTGGGGTACGCGGTCGGGGGCGGCGAAGCTGTGCGCTACCTGTCCCGGTACGGCGCCGAGCGGGTCGCGAAGCTGGCACTGGTCGCCTCCACGACTCCGTTCCTGCTGCGGACCGAGGACAACGCGGACGGGCTCGACATCGCCGTCTTCGACGAAATGGCCGAGGCCATCCGGCGGGACCGGGCACAGTGGCTGAGCGACTGCACCGTACCGTTCTTCGGCGGCGTGAACGCGGATCCGGCCGGTCGGCCGGTCTCGTCCGAACTCGCACGGTGGCTGGTGAGTACGGGCCTGGAGGCCTCGCCTCGGGCAGGGACCGAGATCTACCGCACCCTGTTCACCACCGACCAGCGCGCGGAGACCGCCGAGGTCACCGTGCCCACGCTCGTCATCCACGGCACCGAGGACCTCGCGGCGCCCTACGCCCTCTGCGGACCGCGGACGGCGGAACTCGTCGAAGGCAGCCGGTTCATACCGTACGAGGGTGCCCCGCACGGCCTGTTCGCCACCCATGCCGAGCGGCTCAACGAGGATCTGCTGGCCTTCGTCAAGGAGTGACGGCCGGGCCCGCCCCGCGCCGCGCTGCCCGGACCCCCCCCAGGGGCCGGGCAGTCCTGCGTTCAGCGCAACGGCACGAAGGCATCGATGATTTCCTCCACGCGCTCCACGAGGTCCTCGCGGTTGTTGAGCACCCAGGACATGTGCTGGGCCCCGAACACGGCGGCGCCGAGGGTCCGGGCCATGGCCTCGGGATCGGTGTCCTCGGGAAGGCTTCCCGCCTTGTGGCACTTGTCCAGGAGTTCGGTCAGCACGTCCAGCGTTCCCACGTACGGCACCGGAAGCTCGGCCTTGATGTAGGGCCGTTCGATCTGCAGACGGGCTCCGGCGTGGATGAAGACGTCCTCGCGGAAGGCCCGGGCGAGACGTCTCAGGACGTCAACGAAGGTCGAGGGTGAGGCGGGATCACCGTGTTCCAGAGCGCCGTTGACGGTCTCCTGCATGCGCCGGTAGAACTCCTCCAGCACTGCGACGGCGAGCGCCTCCTTGTTGGGGAAGTGGAAGTAGACGGCGCCCTTGGTCAGTTCGGCACCGTCCGCGATGTCCTTGATGGTGACCTGGGGAAAGCCCTCGGTGGCGAACGCCGCCGCGGCGGAGTTGAGGATCGTCCCGCGGGTGCGGATCGCGCGTTCCTGCTTGAGGTGTGAAGTGTCGTCGAAGGAGGTGCCCGCGGTGCGGCGGGCCCTTGACTCATTGCGCTCGTTGCTCATGACGTCCATATCGTGCCGCGCCGGTTACTAGCTTCTGACCGTCCCCAACCTCCGTGCTGTTGTGAGCAGTTGACCCATGGAAGCGCACCGCGACGAGCCTTGCAATATACCTTCGCGCAGGTATATTAATGATGCGCAGAGAGCTTCGCACGTCTGTTCGCTCGCAGGGTCACTCCAGCTGAGAGGCGAGGTATTCAGATGTCTGTCGTAGTCGATGATTCTAGGATCATGCAGGCGCCATCCATAGGTGTCGAGGCAGAAGTGCTCAGTTTCCTTCAGCCTGTCCCACGTGCGCTTGTGCATCGCAGTTCCATCGCGGAGGTGTTCGTCACCGACGGTGTCCGTACCGGTACGGACACCTTCTCGGTGGGGGCCCAGTGGCCCCGCGACCATGCCCTGTACCACCCGGACGAGAACGGACTGAACGACCCGCTGCTCTTCGCGGAGACTCTGCGCCAGGCCTACTTCTACGGTGCCCACACGTACTTCGGGGTACCTCTCGGATCCCGCTTCATCGGTCAGGACATGAGCTTCGACATCACGGACCCGGCCGCGCTCCGTGTCGGAGTCGCACCACTGGCTGTGGTCCTGCGCGGGACGTGGGCCGAGGAGCGGGACCGGCGGGGACGGGCGGTCGGGGCGCGGCTGGATGCGACGCTCACGGTCGACGGCCACCCCTGCGGCCGCGGCCACGTCCGAGGGCTCATGGTGGACGACCGGCGCTACCGGCTCTTACGGGGGCGTCCGGCCGCGCACGACGAGGTGATCCTTCCTCGTCCCGCGCTGGACGCGAGGATCGCACGGCCCAGCCGGGTGGGCCGGCTGCGCTGGAAGGACTGCGTACTGGAGCGGGACCGGTCCGACCAGCGGTGGGGGCTGCGAGTCGACCGCGATCACGCGGTCCTCTTCGACCACCCCACCGATCACGTACCGCTGATGGTCATGCTGGAGGGCTTCCGGCAGTTCGGTCATCTCACCGTCCACGAGGCGTCCCGAAGAATGCCCGCCGGACAGGCTTTCGCCCTGGCCGGCCTCTCCCTGGACTGCGCCGCCTTCGGTGAGCTGGGAGAAGAGATAGTCCTGGAGATCGAGGACGGGCCGTCCGACGGGTGCACCCTGCGCGTCACGGCCCGCCAGGGGAAGAAACTGCTGGCCCGCGCCGGTATGACCTGGAGGTGTGCGGGCAGCCGCGCCCCTTGGTCGCGGTTCGCCTCCTGGTGACCCGTCGGCGGCCCGGTCACGGCCTGCCTCGGAGCGCGGGGGTGTCGTCGAGCGCCTGAGACAGAGCCTCCCACAGCGCCGCTACGGCATCGGCTCTTTCAGGGCCCGCCCGCCCGGGGCCGGTGTCGGGGTCGATCTCCGTCAGGAACGTACCGAAGAGTGCGGCCACGATGAGGTCCGCCAGGGGGACCGTGGGGACCGAGGCGTTCCAGTCGCCCGCTTTCTGCGTCTCGCGCACCAGTTGGAGGACGAGACCGTGTGTCTCCGTCAGCAGGGGGATCGGCCTGGAGGCCGAGCGGGCGGTCTCCGCGGACAGGCGCAACGCGGCGAGGGCCCGCACATCCGTACCGAAGAGCCGTCCGAGGCCGAGGACGAGTGACCGCAGGCGGCTCAGCGCCGGGCGGGGTGAGCCCCCCGCTCCGGTGAGCAGGTCGCCCAGCGCGCCGGACAGGTGGTCGTCCAGCGCGACGGCCAGGTCCTCCTTGGTCGCGAAGTGACCGTACAGCGCGCCCTTCGTCAGTCTGATGCGGTCCGCGATGTTCTGCAGGTTCGCGTTCGCGTATCCGTACCGCGCGAACTCGTGAGCTGCCGCGTCGAGTACGCGGTCGTATGTCCGCAGGGCACGTGCCTGTTTGGGCATGACGCTCCCCTTCCGTGCCGGCTCCGTAGCGGGACCGAAGTACAAAAAATACGTTCGTGAACGAATTCTATTCATCGAATGAGGTGCTCGCCAGATGATGCAACGTCACAATCCGGTGGACGACCAGGTCGACGCGATCTCGCCGGTGCTTCCGGCGGCCGTCCTGGCCGCGACCGAGAGCGCGGCCACCCACGCCGTGGTCGCCGACGGCGCCCGCAGGCTCGGGGACGAGACCGTCGCACTCCTGACCCACGCCGGCTTCGCACGCCATTTCGTACCCCGCGCCTGGGGTGGCCAGGAAGGCACGTTCGGGAGCCTGATCGCGGCGACCGCGGCAGTGGGGGAGGGGTGCGCCTCGGCGGCATGGTGCGCGGTCCTGTGGGCGGCCCACAGCCGATTCGCGGCCTATCTGCCGCACGAAGGCCGGCGAGACCTGTGGTCGGGCGGCCCGGACACCCGGATCTGCGCCTCGGTCAGGCCGTCCGGCGAGGCGCGCCGGCTGCCGTCCGGCCGGCTGCTGAGCGGCGAGTGGGATTGCGTCAGCGGCGTGGACTTCGCGGACTGGCTCCTGGTGTGCGCACCCGAGCCCGGCTCGGAAGGCACGGCAGGTCTGCGCATGTTCGCGGTGCCGAAGGGCGATTTCCGCGTGCGCGACTCCTGGAACAGCAGCGGGATGCGCGGTACCGGCAGTCACACCGCTGTGCTGGAAGCCGCCTTCGTACCCGACCACCGCAGTTTCCCCATGGAGGACCTGCTGGTGGGGACACCCGGCCCGGGACGTTCCCGGTGCCACACCGTGCCTGCCCACCTCGTCGGCGGCCTCCTCTTCTGCGCCCCGGCGCTCGGAGCGGCCCGGGGCGCGCTGGCCGCGTGGTCGGACTGGGCGGCCCGTGCCCAGGCCCGAGGACTTCCGCAGCACGACGGCAGCCGCCTGCACCACGCCCTGGCCCGTTCCGCCGACGACATCGACGCCGCGGAGCTCCTCCTCCTCGACGCGGCCAGATGCGCCGACACGGGCACCCGCGCCGAGACCGACGTCCTCAGGAACCGGCGAAGATCCGCCGCCGTCGTCGATCTGCTCGTGGACGGCGTCGAACGGCTCTTCCGTACCGCGGGAGTGAACGCCTGCGGCGGACCGGGCCTGATCGAACGCAGCTGGCGGGACATCCACACGGTCGCCGCCCACCAGATGCTCCGCAGGGAGGCGGCGGCCATGGCCTACGCGGCTTCCGTCTTCTCCACGTTCGCCGACCGTGATTCCCCGGCCGCTGTCAGGCCCACGGCACTTCAGGAGGTATCCGCGTCATGAGTACCGAACCGCTGTTCCCGCAGAACGGGCCCCCGCCCGCCTATCTGGTCTTCTGCGACATCGACGACACCCTCATCCGCTGCCGGAGCGGGGTGGAGTTCCTCCGCCACTACGCCGGGTCCCGGCACGGGGCCGAGGGCGTGAGGGCCACCGACGAGCTCCTCGCGGACCTCTACGCGCGGATGGCCCGCGGCATGTCCCGGGAGGAGGCCAACCGGGAGTACCACCGGGCCTGGAGACGCAGCCCGGTCGAGGAGGTCGAGGACCAGGCCGGCCTGTGGTATGAGGAACGCAGCAGGGCCGCGGACTTCTACATCACCGAGACCGTGGACGCCCTCCGTCGGCACCGGGCCGCAGGGGCGGCCGTGGCACTGGTATCCGGTTCGTTCCCACCGCTGATGCCCCATGTCGCGGAGGTGGTCGGGGCGCAGTACGTGCTCGGTGCCAGGCTGGAGCGGTGCGGCCGCGTCCTGACCGGTGAGCTGATGGGCCGGCCCGCCATCGGTGAGGGGAAGTGCGTCCTCGTACGCGAACTGCTCGACCGCCACCCCCACATCGACCCCCAGGACTGCCACGCGTACGGCGACCACCCCTCGGACCTGCCCATGCTGCACATGGTCGGCCACGCCACGCTGGTGGCCCCTGACGGGACGCACATACCCGTGCAACCTACGGTCATGGCCTGACACGCCTGGCACCCGCACTGTGCCGCTCCACCCGGTTCCGGCCCGGGAGGTGTGTCCCCGGGGACACACCTCCCTCGTCGTCGTCCCGACCGAGCCGCCTGGTCAGGCCTCGGGGAAGTCCGTGGTGGGGGCGGAGGCGGCGGTGGCGTCGAGATCGGCGCGCAGGGCGTCCACCTTCGCGGTGGCGAAGGCGTGCGCGTCGGAGCCCAGCAGCTGGCGCAGGGGGCCGTCTTCGCGGCCGACGCGCTCGATGATGGCGGCTGCCGCCTTGACGGGGTCGCCGAGCTGGTGGCCCTGATGTGCGAGGTGGTCCTCGACCATGGCCCGCACCGCCGGGTAGTGCTCCGTGGTCGCACCGGGCAGGGCCAGCGAGTCCGGGGTGAGGAAGGAAGTGCGGAAGTAACCGGGCTCGACGACGACGACCTTGATGCCGAAGTCCGCGACCTCGGCAGCGAGCGCCTCGCTCAGCCCTTCGAGCGCGAACTTGCCCGCGCAGTACAGGGCCCAGCCGGGCATCGTGGTCAGACCCAGGATCGAGGAGATGTTGACGATGTGGCCCGCGCGCTGTTCACGCATGACCGGCAGCGCCGCGCGCAGCACGTTCCACACCCCGCCGACCTGGACGTCGAGCATCTCCCGCACGTCCTTGCCGCTGGTCTCCTCGACGGCTGCGAGGTATCCGTACCCCGCGTTGTTGACGACGACGTCCAGGCGGCCGAATCGCTCGGTGGTCCGGTCCACGGCGCTCTTGACCTGAGTCTCGTCCGTCAGGTCCACGGTCAGCGCAAGGAGCCGGCTGGTGTCGACGGCGCTCCCCAGTGCGGTCGACAGGCGCTCGGCGGAGCGGGTGGTAGCGGCCACGTCGCACCCCTGGGCGAGCAGTTGCCGGACCAGCTCCAGCCCCATTCCGCGGGAGGCGCCGGTGACGAACCAGGTGGTGGGGGTGGTGGTGCCAGGCATGAGCGTGCCTCTTTCGTAGATGCCGCGACGGGACGCCGGTCGGTTTGCTGATCCGGCGCTGACTCGATCGTGGGCCGCGCGCGAGTGGTTCCGAGTGCCACGGCGAGCCCTCCGCGTCCTAGGTCGCGCGGAAGTAGGACTGACAGACCTCCCCCGGAGAGGCCGTCGTCGTGCTTCGCGGGACAGACTGCTCCCATGACCTCCACCAACCGTGAGCTCGCGGACTTCCTCAAGCGCTCTCGCGCCCAGTGCGATCCCGGGCAAGCGGGGCTGCCGCCGGACGGCCGGGTCCGGCGCGTGGCCGGTCTTCGGCGGGAGGAAGTCGCCGGTCTGGCGGGTGTGTCCGTCGACTACTACGCCCGCCTCGAGCAGGGCCGCTCCATCAATCCGTCCCCTGCCGTGGTCGAAGCCATCGGGCAGGCCCTGGGACTGGACGCGGCAAGCCTTGCCCACCTCAAGGATCTCGTCGGCGTCACCGTCACCCGCCTCCCGTCGCGCACGCCCAGCGTGCAGCGTCTGCGCCCCGGGCTCCATCAGCTGCTGGATTCGCTGGACAGCTCTGTCCCCGCCCTCATTCTGGGGCGGCAGTCAGCCGTCCTGGGTTCGAACCGGATGGCCAGAGCCCTGTTCGCGGACTTCGACGCCATGCCGGCCGTCGAGCGTAACTACACCCGCTGGCTCTTCCTCGATCAGGATGCGCGCGACCTGTTCATCGACTGGGACGTCCAGGCCCGCGCCGCGGTGGAGAACCTGCGTCTGGAAGCGGTGCGCGAATCGGACCGGCAGGCCACGGAGGCGCTCGTCACGGAACTGAGGAAGCGGAGCGACGACTTCGACCACTGGTGGCGGCAGCACCGCGTGCACCAGCGCACTCATGGTGCCAAGCGGCTTCGGCACCCCTTGGTCGGTGAGCTCACCGTGGAGTACGAGACGCTCTCGCTTCCCGGTGACAGCGAAACCACCCTGTTCCTCTACACCGCCGAACCTCGGTCGGCGTCCGCCCAGGCGCTCAGCCTGCTGGCCTCGTGGACACTGGCGGGGCCTTCGACAGCTCCGATGCGGTCGCGCGACTGACACGCGGTTCATCTGCGGCGGTCTCACGCCGGGGGTGCCACGTGCGACGCCCCGGCACCACGACGGCACCCGTCGAGGAATCTCGATCGGGCTCTGTTCAAGTTTCTCTCTTCTGGCTACGTTACCTTCAGTAACAGACGTGAACCTGTCCGACGGCGCCGCCCACCCCTGCCCTCTGGAGTTCACCATGACGTCTTCCACCACCCGCCGTCCTCACCGCCGGCGCGAGCTCGGCGCGGTAGCCCTTCTCGCCGTGGCGCTGACCGCAGGCGCGTTGCCCACCATCCCCGGCTCGGCCGGCGCGAGCGAGAATCCGACGCAGGCGCGGAAAGCCGTCCCGGAGGAGCTCAAGGAGGTGTTCTTCGTCGGCAACAACTGGGAGGGCACCGCCGACGTCATCAACTCCCGGGGCGACTACGCCAAGATCGGCCGGATCGACATGATCCCCGACAAGAAGGAGCGGCTGCGGGAGATCTACCTCAATCCCATCAAGCTCGCCTTCTTCCTCGGTATCCGGCTCGGCCCGGGCGAGGGCCATGACCAGTACGTCGACGACATGTACACCACGAAGGACGGCACGTCCGTCGTCGCCTCCCGGCCGAGTTTCGCCGATGTCGTCTCCATCGACGTGGAGAGCGGCAGAATCAACTGGCGCTTCCCGGTGTCCGGCTTCCGCTCCGACCACATGGCGGTCTCACCGGACGGCACCCAGGTCGCCGTCTCCTCCTCCATCTCCAACACCGTGCACGTCCTCGACATGGCGACGGGCGAGGAGGCGGGCAACTTCAAGACGGGCGACAAGCCGCACGAGAACGTGTACACCGACGGCGGCAAGTACCTCTGGAACATGGCCATCGGCGAGGTCAACACCGACATGGACGCGCCCTGGCAGGACTTCACCAAGGGTGATCGCCGCATCACCGTCGCCGACGCGGAGACCTTCCAGGTCGAGAAGATCATCGACATGCGGGAGCGGCTCGACGCCTTCGGCCGCAAGGACCTGTCCGACGCGCTGCGTCCCGTCGCCTTCACGCCTGACGAGTCGAAGATGTACTTCCAGGTCTCCTTCTTCAACGGATTCGTCGAGTACGACGTGCACAACGACAAGATCACCCGAGTGAAGACACTGCCGAAGAACCCGGACACCAGCGACGAACGCACCACCTACGTCAACGACTCCCGCCACCACGGCATGTCCATGAGCCCTCGGGGTGACAAGCTCTGCATCGCCGGGACCATGGACGACTACGTCACCGTCGTGAACCGCGAGACGCTTCAGGAGGGTCCGCTCGTCACCGCCTCCAAGCCGTACTGGGCCACCGTCAGCGGAGACGGCAAGCACTGCGTGGTGTCCGAGAGCGGCGCCGACCAGGTGACGGCCATCGACTTCTCCACCGGCGAGAAGGTCACCTCGATCCCCGTCGGCGACCACCCGCAACGGGTCCGCATCGGCCACGTCCCCACGGGCTGGACCGGCCCCGCCACCGGCTGAGACGCTCGGAGTCGAGCCTCACACTGCACGGAGTTCGGGCGATCAGGGACTCGCGGAGCGGGCTCGCCCGTCCGCGCACCCGGTTGCGTCTGGGTAACTTTTCAAGTCAGTTACTTGCACTTGATGTTAAGGGGGTAGCTCCCTAACGTTCTCGGCATGCATCTCACTGTTCTCGCGGCTTCCGGCCGGACCGGCATGGCTCTCACCGAGCAGGCGCTGCGACGTGGTCACACCGTGACCGCCATCGCGCGTCATCCCGAGCAAATCGACCTTCCCGACTCCCCGAACCTGCGCAAGGTGGCGGGCGACGTGAACGACGCGGCCGGTATCGCCGCCGCCGTGGACAAGGACTCCGTGGTCATTTCCGCGCTCGGCACGGACCGGGCCGGGATTCTCCTGGTCGGCGCCCGGGCCGTCGTCGCCGCCGGCCCCCGGCGCGTCATCTGGCTCGGTGCCTACGGCACGGGCAAGTCGGCCGAGGTGGCGGGGGAGGGTGCGGGGGTGCTCGCCAAGGTGCTGGGTGACCGGCTCGCGGACAAGGTCGAGGCCGACAACACCGTTCTCGCGGCTGGGGGCACCGTGTTCCATGCGGGGATGCTCGCTGACGGGCCGGAAAGCCCTCGTCGGCGCACGGTCGGGCTGAAGGCCGGACCTCCCTTCGACCTCGGTGCGAAGGTCAGCCGGGCAACCGTCGCTGCGGCGATGCTCGACGAGGCCGAGTCGTCGCGCTTCCCCGGTGTCGTGGCCCTGCCGTTGGCGGAGTAGACGGAGTGGTCAGCCGGCGGTGATCTCCTCGATCGACGCCCGGACCTGCTCGCGGAGCCAGGCGTGGGCGGGATCGGAGTCGTAGCGCTGGTGCCAGTTGCAGTTGATCGCCGCCGCTGGGAAGTCGATCGGCAGTGGCCGGGTGAGGAGCCCGAACGCCTCGATGAGCGGGCGGCCGAGGAGCGCCGTGCAGGTGACCAGGGCGTCGCTGCGGGCGGCGATCTGCAGGGCTGTGGACACCGTCGCGACCGCCGCGACCACCTGGCGCCTCAGGCCTTCGGCTGCGAGTGCGTCGTCGATCGGTGCGGTGAGCCGGCCACGCCGGGAGATCACCACATGCGGGTGCGCCGCGTAGGAGGACAGGTCGAGCTCGGCGGCACAAGGGTGGTCTGCGCGCATCGCCACGACCAGCCGGTCCTCGCCGAGGGGCTCGGACCGGAACTCGGGCAGACTCGGCATGCCGCCACCGAGTTCCAGGTCGACACGGCCGCGGCGCAGGTCGTCGGTGTCGACCGAGTTCTCCGCCAGCACCCGTAGTCGTACCCCGGGAGCCCGCTGCTGGATTCTGCCGAACAGCACCGGTACCAGTGACGCGGCCGCCGCGTCGTGACACTGGATCGTGAAGGCGCGATCCAGTTCAGCCAGGTTCAACTCGCGCGTCGGAGCCAGCACTTGGTGCGCCTGCCGGACGAGCCGGTGTACGTCCTCCCGCACCGACAACGCGTACGGGGTCGGAACCATCGAGTGGCCGGTGCGCACCAGAATGTCGTCCCCGGTGACAGTGCGAAGCCTGCCGAGGGTGCGGCTGACCGCAGGTGAGGACAGGTGCAGCCGTCTGGCGGCGCCCATCACGCTGCCCTCTTCGAGCAGGGCGTCCAGGACGGTCAGCAGATTCAAGTCCAATTGCATAGAAGTAAATCCTCGCAGCGAGTCAGTCCACCTCGATCAACCCCAGGAGCCTCTCATGAGCCAGGAACTGCTTGCCGCCACCGTCACCGCCGTCCGCCACGCCGGCACCCGCATGATGGCTCGCTACCCCACCGAGCCCCGTCTGCCCGGACTCCCCGAACTGCTCGCGAGCCTCCGCGCCAATGACGCGGCAGTCGTCGCCACGTTGCGCCCGGCGTTGACCGAAGCCCTGCCGAGCGCGGGCTGGCTCGATGACGAACACGGGTCGGGCCCACTGGCCTCGGGCGAGTGGTGGCTCATCGACCCGGTCGGCGGCAACGTCAACGCCGTTCACGGTATGCCCGACTGGAACATCGGCGTGAGCCTCGTCCGTGACGGCCGCCCGGTGCTGGCCGTGATCCACTTCCCGGTTGCCGACGAGATGTTCACCGCGACCGCGGGAGGTGGGGCGTTCCTCAACGACGTACGGCTGCGGGTTTCGGTCAAGACGTCGCTGGACGGCGCGCTGGCCGGGACCGGCCAGGCCAAGCCCGGGCACGATCCTGAGCTCGCGGAGCGGATGGGCTCCGCCTTCGCGGCGATGACGAACTCCGCCCTCCATGTGCGGGTCTCCGTACCGGTGACCCACCAGCTCGCCCAGGTCGCCGCGGGCCGGATGGACGTGCACTGGCAGTTCGACAACGTCCGGTCCCACGCGGCAGGTGTACTGCTGGTCCAGGAGGCCGGTGGCGTCGTGACCGACCTCGAGGGAAAACCGTGGGAACCGGCCGACAAGAGCTACGTCGCCGCCGCGCCGGGTGTGCACGCCGCGGCACTGGAAGTCCTCGCCGCTTGAGGCAGGCCCGGGGCCGCGACCAGGGCCTCATCTTGGCTTCGGTCGTGGCTCGTGGGCCGTTCAGCTCTGGGGAGTTCAGCGGCTGATGTCGTCCAGTTCGGTCAAGTCCTCGGGGGAGAGGGAGAGTCCCGCGCCGGCGATGTTCTCGCGCAGGTGGGCCGTCGACGAGGTGCCGGGGATGAGCAGAATGTTCGGTGATCGCCACAGCAGCCAGGCCAGTGCCACGGACATCCGTGTCGCCTCCAAGCGAGTGGCCACCGCCGAGAGCGCCGAGGACTGAAGGGGGGTGAAGCCCCCGAGAGGGAAGAAGGGCACGTACGCGACGCCGTCGGTGGCGAGCCGGTCGATGAGCTTGTCGTCATGGCGGTGGGCGAGGTTGTACATGTTCTGCACGCACACGATCGGCGCGATGCTCTGTGCCTCGGTGACCTGCTCCTCGGTGGCGTTGCTGATCCCGAGGTGGCGGATCAGGCCCTGCTGCTGGAGTTCGACGAGCGTCTCGAACGCCTCTGCGAGAGAGCCGGGACCTTCGGCGTCGCCGAGTCGAAGGTTGACCAGGTCGAGTACGTCGAGCCGGAGGGACTTGAGGTTGTCGTGGACCTGGCGGCGCAGATCTTCGGGTCGCCGGGCCGTGGGCCAGCCGCCCTGTTCGTCGCGGGTCGCGCCCACCTTGGTCACGATGTGCAGCGACTCGGGATAGGGGTGCAGTGCCTCGCGGATCAACTCGTTGGTGACGCGCGGCCCGTAGGCGTCGCTGGTGTCGATGTGGGTGATTCCGACGTCGACCGCCTCACGCAGAACGGCAAGAGCACCGTCGCGATCGGCGGGCGGCCCCATGACCCACGGGCCGGCCAGTTGCATGGCGCCGTAACCGAACCGGGTGACGGTCAGGTCACCCAGAGTCCAGGTGTCACCGGGAAGAGTGAGGGAGGGGGTGTTCATCTCGTTGCCTTTCGTCGTGTACTTCGGGGTGGCGCCTGCCGCCTCCTTGCATCAGCATTGGAGAGAAACTTCCTGTGGGGAAGTAGGCACTCAGAAGTGCGTAACCCACCCTTTGGTGAGAGGTGCGATCGGTGACGACGATGAAGGCGGCCCAGCAGAGGGCTCAGGCCAAGGTGGAGTACAACGCGTTCCTGGCGGGGTGCCCCAGCCGGCAGCTGCTCGACCGAATCTCGGACAAGTGGGTCGTCCTGGTCCTGTGCGCGCTGGGGGGCGACGACGGCGCCGGCCGGCCCGGTGCCCCACATGCGGACGCTCCGAAGGCGATGCGCTACTCCGAGATGTCACGTCTTCTGGCCGGGGTCAGCCAGAAGATGCTGACCCAGACACTGCGATCGCTGGAGCACGACGGTCTGCTCACCCGTACCGTGACGCCGACCGTCCCCGTCACCGTCACCTACGAGTTGACCGATCTCGGCCTCTCGCTCCACCACATGACGCGCGGGCTCAGGAGCTGGGCGCAGACACACATGGCCGAGGTCCTCGCGAACCGCGAGAACAGCGACGCGCGTACCCCCTGAAGACTCGCATCCGACCGTCCGGCGGTTCTATGTTCTGGCTCATCACCTCCCCTCGACCTGACCGATGAGGCGATCCTGCTTACCCGGCCCCCTGCCGACACCATGCCGGAGGGCACGGAGACACCGAGTGGTCACCGCGGAATCGCCGCTTCGGGCGGCACCTCAATCAACGCATGACATCTTCAAACGCTGAAGAAGACCCGCATTTTCCAGTGCCGAAAGTACGTGTGTGGCAGGCTCGGTGACATACACAAGCGTAAAATACGTCGGAAAGGCTGGTTCGGCGAGGTAGCCCTCTTCGTCTTCCCAGTTCTCCTCGACTGTAATCTTTCCGGAATCCCGTACGTCCGCCAGATGGTATGTGCCTCCCTTGAAATCGCTCTGTCGGGCGTCGAATGAGAGACCCAAGGAGGTTGACAGGGCGTCGCGTACCTCCTGCGGACTCATTTTGTCGGAGCCGTAGAGGTAGTAGCGGTACCCCATGATGATCCTCCAGTTATTCCCGCTGAGCGACATTCTTTCGGTGTGCATCCGATTCCGCTTCCAACGGAATCGGAGCGAAAGGCGTGTAGGAAAACGCGATGTCCACGACCTCTTCTGCCGTCAGGTCATCCGTAAGGTTTTCCAAGTCGGGATGAAAGATGAGATCGAGTGCACGAGGATGAGGGACGCTCGCTTCGAGAATGTCCACGAGTCTCTCGTTTTCCATCTCGGTCCCATGTGCCGCCATGATTTCGCGAACGATCTCGACGAGTCGATCACGGGTGAGGTCACGCTCTTCCACAGCACCTCGCTGGTGTCGGGCCCTCGGGACTCAGTGCTGCGAGCCCTGTGACCTGCCGTCTGTTCCTTCCGGGCGCCAGGTGGCTGTCACCGTCAGGTGGGCCTGCCCGCTGCCGTTCACGATGCCGAGCTTGAGATCCTGCCCGACCTGCACCCCGAAGGTCACGGTGATCTCGTCGGGCGGCGGCGATGCGGTACCGACCGCGTCGTGGATCTCCTGCACCAGCGGACCGAGCGGCTTGAGAGTGGCGCGCAGCGCGTCGGTGGCGAGCGCGGGGGCGGTCCGTCCCGGACGGGCCACGGGTACGGCGGGTCCCATGCCGTTGGTGACAGGGCTGACGTTCTCCTGCAGGACGAAACGGACCGTGGTCCCGTCGTCCAGGCCGAGTGGTGACTGCTCAGGGTCGGTCAAGGTAGCTCCTCGCGTGTGTACGTGGTCAGGAACACGGCGGCTCATCGGGTGTGCCCTCGGGCAGCAGTTCGCGTTCGGCCTCGACGTAGTCCCGCCCGGCGGCTTCGCAGAGCGCACCGAACTGCGCCTCGGGGCGCAGGTCGAGGCGCTGTCGCACAGCCCCCGTGTCGACGACCAACCAGTCTCCGTCGATGTGGACGAAGCCTTTCATCACGGGGACCGAGAAGTCGCTTCCCTCTGCGTTCCTGTCGGGGACGACAAAACGGAGCTGCTCGTCACGGAAGATCATCACGTGGCCGTCCGACGTCAGGCCGACGAGGCCGTCGCGGTCGTCCGTCCACGGGATGCTACGTGTGAACTGTTTTCTGCCCGGCACGTTCCAGACCCGTGCATGCGCGTCGTCATTGACGACGGCGAGGTAGGTGCCCGTCGGATCGAAGGCGAGCAGGGCGGGGAAGGGAGCGCTGGCTGACCCGTAGCTCACGGGGGCACCGGGCAAGGCGTCGACTCGCCTCGGCGCCCGCAGGTCCCACAACAGGATCGCGCCGCGTCTGACGTTGACTGCGACCTGCCCCGGGTGCTCCGGTCTCGCCACGAGCTGGTCTCCGACGGAGCTCCCTTCCGAGGTCTCGTCCGTGTGCGCGCCCTGATGGACAGAGAAGAAGCGCCTTGTCACCCGTCCGTCGGCAGCATCGACCGCTGCCAGCCGGCTTCGGGCGAGCACTGCGATCTCACTGCCACCGATACCGACCACACCCTGGATGGTGTCGCTGTCCGACAACGCGTCGTCCAGAGTCACGGGGGCGTCGAGGTCGTCCGCCGCATACGACCGGCGCAGCCCATCCCGTCCGTCCCACAGCACGAGCCGTCGGGAGTCGGCGGTCCACGTCAGCTTCCAACTCACCGCGTGCTCGGCGGTCACCGCGGGAAGCCGAGCCGATCGCAGCCGCTTGCGGGAGGCATCCAGGACCTCGAGCCGGCCGTCCAAGACCTGGGCACGCAGCTGCCCGTCCGGAGAGAGGGTCTCCCCGTCGACTCCTCCGGCTTCGGACCGGAGCCGTTCACCGCCGATCGGCTCGGCCCGTGTCGCGACCAAGGTGGAGCCCACGGCTGCGAGAACCGTGAGCCCGCCTCCCTTCCTCGGAACGGCTGCGACGGTCTCCGGGCTGACGGACGTGTCGCCCGAATCCGGGACGCGGGTGTGGAAGGCACGGCCGGTACGTACGTCCATCAGGGTGTGTTCCACGTAGCGTTGTCCCGCGCTGGCCCATTCGCGCTGCTCAGTCGTCCTGAGTTCGTAGCGGGTGGTGGCGTCGGTGAGACTGAACCCTCCGTCGGCGGGAACGCGGTACGAGCGTCCTGGGGTCCGGCCGAGTTCCAGCGCCTGCCCGTTGTCCTGGACGGCGATCTCCCCGCCTGCCTGCAGCGACGCCGGAGTGGCCATGCGCGTGGAGTACAGCCGCTGCCCGGATGTCAGGTCCCGGACCTCGACGTTGTCCCTGACCGCCACGGAGGAACGGAGTATCGCCACTGAGTCCGCGTCGGAGGTGAACACGACCCGGTCCATGTCCTGCGGCAGGGTGATCCGGTCGGTCACCTCGCGTCGGTCGTCGCCGGAGCCGGTCTCCCACACGTGCATGGTGGCCGCACCGCACGTCTTCGCCGCAGGGGTCTCGCAGAGTACGCGAGGGTTGCTCCGCACCAGAAGAAGTCGCCGGCTGTCGCTGCTGAAGTCCAGGGTCCATCGAGGGGCGTTCCCCTGTTCATGACGTTCGTGGGGGTTGGGTTCCAGGGTCTCCGGGTGCTTCGGGCCGTCCCCTCGCGTCTGCCAGAGAAGGATCTTCTCCGGTCCGGCGACCGCCGCGACGTGCCGCCCGTCGGGGCTCACCGCGATGCGCACGTCACCCTCGGGTACGCCACTGAGTTCCCGCGCGCGGGGTTTGCCGGCCAGGGCGCCCGTGATCACGGTGAGCGTCGACTTCTCGTCCCTCGGGGGCTTCGACTCGACCACCAGCGCTCGGCCGTCCTCGCTCGCGGTCAGGCTGTGGACACTGCCACGCCACAGGGACGGGTAGGTACCGGTGACGTACTGCCCCCGCACATACTGATTCATCAGCGCCTGTCTGGTACGTGGCGTCTCCTTCGTGTGCCAAGCCGCCAGGGCCAACTGCAGTGCCGTACTGGGGTCGTTGGGCGGACGCTCCTCCGCGGCCTGCGCGAGGATGTCGGCTGCCTGGGTGCGGAGGTGCCCCTCGGCGCGCTGGAGGTTCTGGTACGTGGTGAACGACAGGACGACCGCGAGGGCGGTCAGTATGCCCAGGCCCGTCACGGCGGTCCGGCGCAGGCGGACGCCGCGACGGGCGTGGTTCCCGCTGAGGTGGACGTACTCCCGCTCGGCCGCCGAGATGTCGTCCGGGTCGGGGTGCGTCTTCAGTCGACGCTCCGCCTCGGCCAGGTCCGTGCCGCTCAGCAGACGAGCGGGCTCGCGGTCCTGGGACTGCCAGCGGTCGAGGTCGGCGCGTAGTTGTTCCTGCCAGAGTCGGAAGTCGCGGGACTCGGTGAGCCAGCCCAGAAGCAGAGGCCAGTGGTTCGTCAGTGCCTCGTGTGCCAGGTCGGCGATCTCTTCGTGTTCGTCGCCGCCCGGCGCGCGGGACAGGACGACGAGCTTGCTGGGGGCGAGCCTGCGCGCCACGGCGACGAGTTCCGGGGCGAGGTCCGCCGTGCGGGTGGGTCTGCGGGTGAAGACGTCACCGTCACCAGGGCGGGCGAGCTGGATGAAGAGCCGCTGGGCACGGCTCCGTTCGGAGCTCGGCAGCCGTTCGTAGGTCTGGTTCGCGTAGCCGACGAGGGCGCCCGCGACACCGCCCAGCTCGTCGTACGCCGCGTGCGTGAGCATGGCGCGGCTGCGACGCTGCCACAGCTCGGTCAGCGCGAACTGGACCAGCGGCATGCGGCCGGGTTCGTCGCCCGCGTCGGCGACGATGCGCTCCGGCAGGCCCGCTTCGAACCACAGCCCCGGTATCGCGTCGACCGGCGCCGTCACCGCCTGCTCCAGGCCCTCCGTGCCCAGTGGCGCGAGGAACTGGACGGCGTCGCTGACGAGGTCCGAGGTGCCGGCCGTGTTCAGGACGTTGATCGTGTCGGGTCGTGTCGTCGCCACGACCCGCAGCTCCCCGCCCGCCAGGTCGGCCAGCAGGCCGAAGAGCGTGCGGCCCGCAGCAGGGTCGGCCATCACATACTCCTCCAGCTGGTCCACGAAGAGGACGTGCCGGAAGCCTTCACTCCGGGCCAGGATCCGGGTGCGCAGCTCGGTGCCGATGCCGTCGCCCGCGTCGAGCGGGCCGACCAGGATCTCCGCCCTGGCAAGGCGTTCGACCTCGCCCAAGGCCGGTTCCAGCACGCCGACCAACGCTCGCGCGACGACGGCGGCAGGGCGCACGCCAGGAATGGGCCGCAGCTCCGTCACGTCCGTCCCGGCCGCCCGCAGTCGGTGCAGTGCCCCGGCACGTACGAGCGACGACTTGCCGCACCCGGAGGGGCCGGTCACCAGTGTCAGGGGGCGCCTGAGCACGGCGGTGGTGAGCCGTTCGGTGTCGGCGGCCCGGCCGTGGAAGAACTCGGCGTCGTCCTCGGTGAACGCGGCCAGCCCCTGGAACGGGCAACGCGGCTCCACCGTGGCCTCGTTGACCAGATCAGCCGAGGGCAACAGGTATGCGGTGCGCTCTCCCAGGTGGGCGGTGACCGTCATGCCGACGACGCCGTTCTGCGTGTCGTCCCAGACCGGCGCTCCGCTGAAACCCTCCGCGATGCGCGGGCCGGGCTCCTCGGTCTCCATCTGCAGCCAACCGGCTCCCGTCCCGGCGCGCAGCGTCCCGTACGCCCAGACGCCTTGAACCGCACCGGCCGGAAAGCCCATCGTCCGGAAGGCGTGCCCCCATACGCCCGCCCCGTCGACCAGCGGCGCGGGCCGGGTGCCCTCGACCGGTTCGTCGAGTCGCAGCAGCGCGACATCGGCGCCGCCCGTACGCCAGGACTCCACCGTCGCGCGCACGCGCGGACGACCGGAGATCAGGGGAAAGTCGAACTCCACCGCCTGGCCATGTGGTTCATCGGCCCCGGCTCCGGACCCGAGCGCTCTGGTGACGACGTGGGCACAGGTGCACAGCACGTCCTCGGCGACCAGGAACGCGGCCCCGATCACTTCCCCGTCGCTCGCGTACACCCGCGCCTGCGACGCCTCCAAGACATCGCTTTCCCGCACAGCGGCCATGGGCAGCCCCCGGATTCTTCACTCGAAGGCTGCCACACACGGTGCCGCAGCCTTTCCCCGTGTCACTTTACGCACACCGTCCGTGCGCAGCACGGGCTTTGGCGGAGACCTCGGTAGGGGGTGACAATGGCTGCCCGGCGCCGAAGTTGTGGGGAAGGACGGGCGTGCACGCTCAGGAGACCACGTTCAGCAAGCTGGTCCAGGGGGAGCAGCAGTTCCAGGTACCGCTCTACCAACGTACTTACAGCTGGCAGCGGGACGAGCTGCGGCAGTTGTGGGACGACGTGCAGGAGTTGGTCGAGGACCGTCAGGAAGGGCGTTCGGGCTCGGGCCACTTCCTCGGATCCGTCGTGCTGGCGCCCCAACGCGTCGCAGCGGGTGGGATGCAGCGCTGGCTCGTCGTCGACGGCCAGCAGCGGATGACCACCCTGATGCTGGTGTTCACCGCTCTGCGGGACCACCACCGGGACCAGGGCTCGGCGAAGAAGGCCGCCCGGATCAACGACCTCATCCTGGTCAACACCTATCAGGACGGACACGACAGCTACCGGCTGCTGCCGACACAGGCGGACCGTGAGGCGTACACGGCCTGTGTGGACAGCCTCCCGAAGGCCGGCGGAGCCGGGAACGTGGGCGCCGCCTACCGATTCTTCGTCGCCGCCCTGGCCGAGGGGGCGGAGAACCATGGTGAGGCCTGGGTGGACGCGGTCGAGGCCGTGCTCGGCGAGTGCCTCTCGATCGTCGCCATCACCGCTGCCGAGGGCGACAACGTCTACCGCATCTTCGAGTCCATCAACAACACCGGCGTGGGGCTCAGCCAGAGCGACCTGCTGCGCAACTACCTCTTCATGTGCCTGCCGACCACGGGCGAGGACGTCTACCGCAAGCGCTGGCTCCCCATGCAGGAGCTGCTCGGCCCCGCCCATCTGGAGCTGCTGGTGTGGCTGGATCTCGTGGTCGGAGGGAACAGCCGGGCCCGGCAGAGCGAGATCTACCGGGACCAGAAGAAGCGTCTGGAGCCGCTGAGCGGCGACGAGACATCGCTGGAAGCCGAGATCGCCCGGCTGGCCCTGCGCGCCGACCGGCTCATGCGGATCCTGGAGCCCGAGAGGGAGAGCGATCCCGGGCTGCGGGCGGTACTGGAGCGCCTGTCGCGTTGGGGCGGCCAGACCCACTACCCGCTGGCCCTGCACCTCCTGGACCTCATGGACGAGGGCAGGACCACGGCCTCGGAGGCGGAGGAGGCGCTCGGGTTCGCGGAGAGTTACATGGTGCGGCGCCTGTTCGCGGGCCTGTCCACGACGGGCAGCAACCGGGTGTTCATGGAACTCCCCAAGGAGCTGGACAAGGACGGCTCCCCGGCCGAGGCGGTACGCCGGTTCCTCTCCCGCCCCCGTACGGGAGCCCGGGTATGGCCGAGTGACGACGCCGTCCGTGAAGCCGTCCGCACCCGCCCCTTCTACAGGACCGGCCGCAGTAACCAGCGCTTCCAGATCCTGCGCCGGCTGGAGGAGAGCTACGGTTCGAGCGAGCCCGTCGACTACGACAAGGCGTCGCTCACCGTCGAGCACGTGCTTCCCCAGAGCCCGGCCCGGCAGTGGTTCGACCTGTTGGCAGAGGAAGCCGCGGACGGTGAGAGCCCCGAGGAGATCCACAACCTGCTCGTGCACACCCTCGGAAACCTCACTCTCTCGGGTGAGAACGCACGGCTCTCCAACCACCCCTTCCACCGCAAGCAGGAACTGCTCGACTCCAGTGCGCTGCGGATGAACCACGGGATCGCCGCACAGGAGCGGTGGGGCCGCAGGGAGATCCTCGCCCGGGCCGAGGAACTGGCCGACCGGGCCGTGGGGCTGTGGCCCGGGCCCCTGGACGGAGTCGTGCAGTCGGACGACGAGTGGTCCGGCTGGCGGGAGTTGAGGGAGACCCTGCTCGCCGTGCCGGCCGGTACCTGGACGTCGTACGGTGAGCTCGCCGCCCTCATCGGCACGAGTGCCATCGCGGTCGGCAACCACATGGCGGCCAGGACGGGCCTGCACTGTGCGTACCGCGTGCTGACCGCCGACGGGCGCATCGCGGGCGGGTTCCGGTGGACCGACGACCGGCACTCCGGGGATCCCCGGGTCGTCCTGGCGGCCGAGGGAGTGCCCTTCGACGAGAACGGCCGTGCCTCGAAGGCCCATCAGCTGAGCAGTGCCGACCTGGCCGCTCTGGTGGGCAAGGAGCCGGCGGAGGAGGCCTCGGCGGGGCCGGCCGCCTCGCGGACCGGCGGTGACGAGGCGGGCGTCCGCTTCGAAACCCTGCTGCGCGCGAACCAGACGCCGGAAGTCGTCGACGGAGTCCTGGCAGCCCTCCGCTTCTGGGAGGAGCAGGGCGGCCGCCTGGTCCACGGCAAGGCGAACGAGACCAGCTGCTTCCCGACCGTGGACGCGGACGGACCCGGCTCGCCGCGTGCTCTGTGGCCGATCGGTATCTACCCGGTGACCGGGGTGGTGGAGGTGGTCTTCCAATACCTGAAGCGACGCCCGCCGTTCGACGACGAGCCGCAGCGTCGTGCCCTGCTGGAGCGGTTCAACGCCATTGACGGTATCGACCTCGCCGAGGCCAAGCTCGATCTGCGCCCGTCCTTCTCGCTCGAGGTCTTCGCCGCGCACCCCGAGGAGATCCGCTCGGTCCTGGAGTGGTTCGTCCATGAGGTCGCCTCGGCGGAGGCCCGACGACCTGCCGACGAGGTCGCCCCGGTGGTGTTCTGACGCGGGGGCGCACGGTTCGGCCCCGCGTCAGCGGGACCGCAGCACGCAGGGGTGGACCAGGTAGGCGCCCAGTCGGCCTACCCGGTCGCCGTCCTTGAACGCTATGGCCCGGCCGGCCAAGCGCTCCTGTTCGAAGCGGAGTTCGAGGCCGAGATCAGGACTGTTCAGCCGGGCGTCGGCGGTGGGGAGCTGCAGCGGGGCACTCAGGCGCAGGTCCCAGCGTTGGGACGCGACAGCCGACGTGGTGACCGACGGGTTGTCGGCCAGTCGGATCTCCACCTGGCTGTCGGCCTGAATCCTGATCCGCAGCGGGACGCCCCCCTCAGGGGTGGTGATCTCCCCGGTCCACTCACCGCGCGCCGGCGTGGCCGGGCGGGTCTGCTCGGTGACCGGGTTGAGCTGGTCGCTGTGGAAGCCGGGCGCCAGGATGCCCGCCATGTGTTCGACGACGGCGTCGCGGGCCGCCTTGTTGGTCGAGTTGGCCAGGACGGCGATCGAGAGCTCGCGCTCGGGGATCTCGATCATCATCGCGGCGATGCCCCCCATGCCCCCGCCGTGGCTGCGGATCACCGGTCCGGTGCCGTGCGAGACGATCCGGCCGAACCCGTAGCCGAGGTTGTCGTTGATCGGCACGGCGTCGTACATGGCCGCGGCCGTGGCAGGCTTGAGCAGTTGGGAGGCGGTCCGGGCGAAGAGCGCGACGTCGCCGGCCGTCGCCCAGCCGGCGCCGGCGGCGGGGTGACCGCTGTGGCAGGTGGGGTACGCGCGGCCGTCGGCCGAGTAGCGCTGGGCGACTGGCGCCGTCCCGGCGTAGGACGCCCCGTACCCGAAGCTGATCAGGCCCAGCGGCTCGACGATCCGCTCACGCAGGTGGTCGCCCAGGTCCTGTCCGGTCACGGCTTCCAGCAGCCTGCCCAGCTCGCCGTAGCCGAGGTTGGAGTACTCGAAGTCGGTACCCGGCTCGCGGACGAGCGTGCGGTAACGGTCGATGTCGATCGGCAGGGGGCCGGTGCCGTAGTGGAAGTTGTAGAACGCCGGGAAACCGCCGCGGTGCTGGAGCAGCTGCCGTGGCGTCGGCGCGGTCCACCGGTAAGTACCCGGGATCGGGGAGTCGAGGTCCAGCAGGCCCTCGTCGGCGGCCAGGCAGACGGCCGTGGCGGTGAAGGCTTTGGTGACGGAGGCCAGCCCGTAGACCGTCTCCGGGGTGGCCGGCCGCTGGTCGGCCACGTTCGCCATGCCGTAGGCCCGGGCGAGCACGAGCTCCTCACGCTCGGCCACCGCGACGGAGACCGACGCGCAGCCGTGATCGGCCAGCGCCCTCGTGCACAGCTCGTCCAGCCCGCCCAACCCATCCAGCATGTTCTCGACCTTCCCATCGGATCCGTCGCTCGGCCCAGGTGCTCACGCACTTCCGCGTCACCCAACACGTGCGCTTCCATCGCCCGGCCGCCGTGCCGGCACCGGCGGAGACATTCTCCGCTCCGATCCGCCCGCGACGGCCCAAGTGATCTTCAGCAGCCGGACCCGGGAGAGGCCGCCGGATGCGGCTCCGGCCTGGCCGACGGGACTGTCGCCTGGGCGAGCAGCCGGAGCGCGGCCTGCGACGGGGAGCCCGGTTCGGTGATGGCGAGCACGATGTACCGCTCCTCGTCCTGCGGGGGGCGCAGGCTCTGCTGCGTCACGGTGAGGCTGCCGACCAGTGGGTGGTGCATCTCGTACACCGCGGAGTCGCACGGGCTGACCCTGTGGTCGGCCCACATGGTGGCGAACTCAGGACTCCTCATGGTCAACTCGCCGACGAGTGAGGTGAGCAGCGAGTCGTCGGGGTGCCGTCCGGCTGTCATACGGAGGTTCTCGATGACGGCCCTCGCCTTGCTCGGCCACTCGGCGTACAGCGCCCGGGTGTGGGGGTCGAGGAAGACCAGGCGGGCCAGGTTGGGGCGGTTGTCGGGATCCGCCGGGGCGGCCGGGTCGATGTGGGAGGCGAACAGCGCGTGCCCCATCCGATTCCAGGCCAGTACGTCACTGCGCCGCCCGCTGACCAGGGCTGGAACATCTCCGAAGGCCTCCAACAGGTTGAAGGTCGCCGCGTCGACGTGCTCGGCGGGCGGGCGGCCCACCACCGTACGCCGCTTCGCACTGTCCGCCAGGTCGTGGAGGTGCCGCTGCTCGGCCTCGTCCAGGTGCAGCGCCCGGCCGATGGCGTCGAGGACCTCCGGCGAGGCGCCCACGGACTGGCCCTGTTCCAGACGCGTGTAGTACGAGGAACTGACGCCGGCCACCAGTGCCAGTTCCTCGCGGCGCAGGCCGGGCACCCGGCGGCGGTCCCCGTAGTCCGACAGCCCGACGTCCTCCGGACGTAGCTGAGCCCGCCGGGTCTGCAGGAAGTTCCCGAGTTCTCGCTGTCTGCCCATGAGCCCAGTATGAGCGCCCCGCCGGCCGGGAACCTGACCCGGCCAGGGATAGGCACGGCCCGGTCTGGCTCGTCCGCCGCGATGCCGCTGACATGGGTCACGCGCCGTTCATCCGCTGCGGCGGGGCACGCCCCGTGCACCTATCTCATCGCGAGGATCACATGACCGACACCATCACCCTGGGTGACGTCACACTCACCCGTGTCCGGGAGTACTTCGGCCCCGTGGACATGACTCCCGAGACGTTCTTCCCGGACAGCCCCGCGAAGGCCTGGGAGGAACACCACGCCCTGCTGGTCCCGGACTTCCTGGACGACGACACCCGGATCGTCAACTCGGCGGTCCAGACCTGGCTGCTGCGCAGTGAGGGCAAAACCATCCTCGTCGACACCGGTGTGGGCAATCACAAGGAGCGCCCGTACGCCCCTGTGTGGAGCCGGATGAACACCGGATTCCTCGACAACCTCGCCCGCGCCGGAGTCCGCCCCGAGGACGTGGACATCGTGATCAACACCCACCTCCACGTCGACCACGTCGGCTGGAACACCCGCCTCGACGGACGTACCTGGGTACCCACCTTTCCCAACGCCACCTACCTGATGCCGAAGGACGACTTCGACTTCTGGAACCCGGAGAACGGCCACAGGACCGTACTCGGCCGCGGCAACCAGAACGTGTTCGAGGACAGCGTCCTCCCGGTGCACCAGGCCGGCCGAACGCTGCTGTGGGAAGGCGGCCACCAGATCGACGCGGGGCTGCGTCTGGAACCCGCCCCGGGGCACACCCCCGGCTCCTCCGTACTGACCCTCACCTCGGGAACGGACCGCGCGGTCTTCGTCGGCGACCTGCTGCACAGCCCGGTGCAGTTCCTCGAACCGGACTCCAACAGCTGCTTCTGCGAGGACCCCGCGCAGGCCCGCGCCACCCGGCACAAGGTGCTGGGCCGGGCGGCGGACGACAACGCCCTGGTTATCCCCGCGCACCTGGGAGGTCACGGCGCCGCGCAGGTGGTCCGCGACGGCAGCAGATTCGCAGTCAAGGGCTGGGCCCCCTTCACCTCGTACACCGAACAGGGCTGAGCCGCACGGAAAGGCACCCCGATGAACACTCGCACCGACCCCGTCGTCGTCACGACGGAGGGATCCGTCCGCGGCCTGCGTCAGGGCGGCATCACCACGTTCCTGAACATCCCCTACGCCGCCCCACCCCGCGGCGCAGGCCGGTTCGCGGCACCCGGCCCGCACGAACCGTGGGACGGCGTACGGGACGCCACAGTGCCGGGACCCAACGCGCCGCAGTCCGCACGCGGACTCGGCAGCGTGGACATGTCCCCCTACTTCGGCAGCGGTTGGAGCCGAGGTGAGGACTACCTCACGGTCAACGTCTGGACGCCGGCCGTCACCGACGGCGACCTGCCCGTCATGGTGTTCGTCCACGGCGGCGGATTCGTCGCGGGCTCGACCCGTTCCTCCCTCTACGACGGCTCCGCCTTCGCCCGCGACGGTGTCGTCCTCGTCACCCTCAACTACCGGCTCGGCATCGGAGGGTTCCTCGACCTTCCGGGCGCGCCCGCCAACCGCGGCCTGCTCGATGTCGTGGCCGCGCTGCGCTGGGTACGGGACAACATCGCAGCCTTCGGCGGCGCCCCGCACAACGTCACGCTCTTCGGCCAGTCGGCCGGGGCGACCGTCGTCGGCGGGGTCCTGGCCACTCCGGAAGCAGCGGGCCTCTTCCGCCGGGCGATCGTCCAGAGCGGCAGCGGCCTCGGCGCGTTCACGACCGAGCAGGCCGCCCGCGTCACCGGGGCGGCGGCCCGGCACCTGGGTGTCGAACCGCACGCCGGCGCCTTCGCGGAGATCCCGGACGACCGCCTCGTCGAAACGGCATCCGCACTCACTGGCATCGACCTGCGGACGGCCGCCCACCACGATCCGCTGGTCGGGCTCAGCCCTTTCAGCCTGGTCCTGGACACCCAGCCCGCCGAATCCGTCGCCGCGGGCGTCGGCGCCGGGGTCGATCTGCTCGTAGGGACCAACACGGAGGAGGGAAACCTGTATCTGGTCCCGGTGGGCACCTACGCCACCTCGACCGGGGAGGACGTCGACGCCGTCGCGGCACGCGCGCATCCCGATCCGGCCCGGCTCGTGGACACGTACCGCAGGGCCCGCCCGAAGGCGACCTTCGGCGAGCTGCGGTCCGCCGTCCTGGGCGACGCGCTGTTCGGCGCGGGCAGCCGGGCCCTGGCAGACGCTCACGCCGGCCGGTCCGGGGCCGCCACTTTCAGCTATGAGTTCGCCTGGCGTTCGCACGCACTCGACGGTGAGCTCGGCGCCACCCACGCGATGGAGCTGCCTTTCGTCTTCGATCTCACGCACCTGCCCCGGTTGCGTGGTGCCCAGGGACTGCTCGGCCCCGACGAGCCACCCGTGGGGCTTGCCACCCGCGTCCACGAGACCTGGATCCGGTTCGCGGCGACCGGCGATCCCGGGTGGGACCCGTACGAACCCGGGCGACGCACCACCATGCGCATCGACGCCGACTGGACCCGGATCGACGACCCTCGGAGCCGGGAACGACGGGCGTGGACCCGACCCGACACGCTCAGGGGCCACACCCCTTCCTGAGGTGTGCGGCCCTCGTTGCGCACACGGACGCTCACGCGTCGATCTCCGCATCGTGATGCCGGTGGTCGGCGCGTGTGCCGCGAAAGGACCTGAGTCCCCGGACGGCCAGCGAGCCGAGCGCGGCGCACAGGAGGCCCGTACTGACCATGAGGACGTGCGAGGCCCAGGTGCTGCCGGGGCCCGTGGCCGATTCCAGTGCCGGGAACAGCTGCCGGTACACGGGGTAGGAGAGTGCGGCCAGGAGGATGATGAGCCAGAGCGATGTGCTCTTCAGAGGCCTGGCCGTGACGGCAACGGTGAGAACGGCGATCAGGAGGATGATGACGTCGGTTCGATCCATACGTCGATCGTCCCGTTCCGCGAGCGCCGCGGCGTCTACCACCAGGAGGAACGCCCTCTAGGTCGGAAGACCTAGGAGCGTGGTTCGTCCGGGGGACCACGGTCGTGTGCACACCACCGGCACGCCGCAGGGGCCCATGGGAAGGGCCCCGGCAGCTCCCTGACGGGATCAGGTGGTCGTCGACGCCGTCTCGCTCGAAGGCTTCTCGCGGAGGGCGTTGACGACCGCGCGCTCCAGGACCGCCGATGTGCCCAGCAGGTCACCCTTCTTGCCCATGGAGGTGTCCCTGATGAGGTGGCTCCGTTCGCCCAGGTACTCCAGGGTGGTCGAGTCGAAGATCCAGGTGGTGCGCCACCCGGCCCGGGTGTCGTCGCGGGCCACGCCGATCCCGTGCCGGCCGGCCGCGTCCACCGCGACGGGGTCCACGGTCACTCCGGGGATCTTCGCCGCGGCCTTGTAGAGGGCGGCCGCGGTCCTCGGCGGCATCACCGTCTCCCGCAGCAGCTCCCCGATGGTGTCGAAGGCGTCCTGGGCCCGGTCCCGGTCCTCGGCCGGGGTGTCGCGCGCGTCCTGGTCCCGGGTGATCTCGCTGGTGAGCCGCCGGAGCAGGACGTCGGGGTCGGTGGGCAGTGAGGCCAGCCATGTGTACGTCGGCCGGTTCAGTCCCGCCGGGTGGCCGACGGGGGTCTCGCCGTCCGGAACCCCGACCACGAGCGGCAGGTAGGAGCCGTCCTGGTGGATCAAGCCTTCGTCGACCACCGGCCCCGACTCCTGCGTGATCCAGATCTCACGCTCGCTGGGCTCGGTCAGCTTCAGCGGGCCGCCGAACTCGCCCTCGTTCCCGGTCTGCAGCGTCCTGACGTACACGAACTGCTCGTCGGTGACCGTCTGTCCGCCCTTCTTACCGGCTGCCGAGGCGATCCGGTCCAGCAGCACGGCCGCGCCCCTCGGCGCCATGGCCTCGGAACCGGTGCCCGCGGTGGGCGGTGGCGGAGCGCTGTCCCGGCCGGCCACGGCGAGCATGGTCAGCAGCACCCCGCCCAGGGCCAGTCCGACGGCGGGCAGCAGGACGGCGGAGCGCAGGAGGCGGGGGTGGGAGCGTGCGGTGGCGCGGTCGCCGTCCTGGTCGATCAGACGCATCAGGGTGTCCTTGTGGTGGAGATGACGGCCCGGGGGCAGGTCCCGTTCGGCCGGGGCCGGCAGCAGCCGGGCCAGTTCCCCGTGTTCGGCCCGGTCGGGGCCGGAGGTACGGTCGGTCATCGGGCTTCCTCCTGGATGGGCAGGGCCACGAACGCGGCCCTGCTCCCTACCTCTCCGCGGCCCGGGCGGAGTTCCCGACCGGATCGGACCGTCCCTCCGGGGCGTGTGTCTCGCACGGCCTCGGCCGGTGCCCCGCCGAGCCGCTCGTCGGTGAGCCGCCGCAGCCGGTCACGGGCACGGGACAGCCGCGACCGTACGGTCCCCACCGGGACGCCCAGGGCCTCGGCGGCCTCGGCGTAGTCCAGCCCGGACCAGACGCAGAGGGCCAGCACCTCGCGTTCCTGGCGGCGGAGCCCGCCCAGCGACTGCCGGACCGCGGCGAGCCGCCGTGTGTCGTCGACGCGTCCGGCCGTGGCGTCCGCGATGTCCGCCACCGGTTCCGGGACGGGGCGCCGGGCCAGGAAGGCCAGGCGCCGCCCGATACCGCGGTTGGCGTTGCGGGCCTTGTTCGTGGCGATCCCGAGCAGCCACGGCCGCAGCGAGTCACCCTCCGGCTCGACGGCCTGACGGGTGCGCCAGGCGGCCAGGAAGGTCTCGGACAACACCTCCTCGGCCGTCGACCAGTCACCCGTCAGCCGGTAGGCGTGGTTGTAGACCGCTCGCGCGTACTCCTCGTAGAGCGCGGCGAACGCCTCGCGGTCGCCCGCCCTGATCCGTGCACGCATGCGCTCCCGGTCTTCCTGCTCATCACATCTCACACCACCTAGCTCTCCGGCCGGGCCGAAAGGTTCCCGTGACCCGCGCCACACCACGGACCCGGTCCGCTCACCGTGCCTCCGACGCGGTGCCGGCGTCCCGCGTCCGGCTCTACACTCGTGTCGATGGGGAAGACCCGAAGCCTGCTCCTGCCGGGCGTGTTCGCGGTGACGCAGCTGGCTCTCTGGTTCGCCGCCGTCCCGGCGCCCGGGGATTTCCGGGGCGTCACGGTGTGGATCACCGCCTTCGCCGCCACGGCACTCACCGCGCATGCGCTGGAACGACGGAACCGGGCACCGCTCCCGGCCCTCGGCCACATCCTCGGATCGTCCGTGCTGGTGCAGGTCCTGGCACCGCCCGGCACCCTGAACCTGGTGGCAGGTGCGGCGGTCCTGGTGGCGCTCTACTCCGTCACCGCCCGGAGCCACTGGCGCACCGGTCTGGGAGCGACCGCCGCTGCCGCCGTCGTGCAGCTCCTGCCGGGCGCCGCACGGTACGGGATCGGCAGTGCCCTCGCCTCCGACTGGCGCGTCACCGTCTGCCTCTACGCGGTGGCCTTCGCCCTCGGCGCCGGGCGTCGGCACCGGCTACGGGAACGGCAGGCGACGCAGCGGCGGACGACCCGTGCCGAGAGCGAGCTGCGACAGGCCGCCGGCACCGAACGGGAGCGACTGGCGAACGAGTTGCACGACATCAGCGCCCACCACCTCACCTCCGTCGTGGTGTCCGTCGAAGCCGCGCGCAGGCTCGGTGACAGCAGACCCGAACTGACCACGGACGCGCTCGCGTTCGCGAGCCGCACCGCGCGGGAGACCCAGGTGGCGCTGCGACGTCTGGTGGCGGCCATGGGCAGGGACGGGACACCGGATCCCCGGTCGGCCACGGCTTCGATCGAAGCCCTGATCGCGGGCTTCGGCAGACTGGGCCGCCCCGTCTCCGTCTCCCTCCCCGCCGACCTCGTCGGCCCCGCCGCGGAGGCGGCCCACGGCATCATCCGCGAGGCCCTGACCAACGCCCTGCGCTACGCGCCGGGTGCCTCGGTCGGTGTCCGGGCGGAGCGGACGGGGGAGGCGTTGCGTCTGACCGTCGACAACGGCAGGCCGCCCGGTGGCGGCAACGACGAGCTGCGTATCGGCTCCGGCCGAGGCGTGGACGGGATGAGCCGGCGCGCCGCCGCCATCGGCGGGCACGTGACCGCGGGCCCCCGCACCGGAGGTGGCTGGCGGGTGAGCGCCGTACTGCCCGATGATGCCCGGTCCTCCGGGACTCCGGCCAGGGGGCGACGGCGCGACTTCACACGGGAACAGCGGACGGCGGACGGGGCGGTCTGCGGCTCGGTTGCCTTGGCGTCGGTGGGCTACGCCCTGGAGAAGGCGGCCGCCGCCGGCTACGGCGCCCCGGTCTGCCTGCTGCTCGCGCTGCTGTTGACCGTCCACGCGTTGCCGCTGCTGTGGCGCCGACGAGCTCCCTGGTCGGCCCTCGCCATGACCGTGGCCACCGCTCTCGCCTGGCCGGTCCTGCTGGGGAGCGGTGTGCTGCCGCCGTCCGCGGCGAACTGTCTCCTGGGCGGCGGAACGGCTGAGCTGGCCGCCGTCTACGGTGTTGCGGCGTACGGCCGTGTCCTGAGACCGGCGCCGGCGCCTCCCGGCCGGTACGGCCGACCCCCGGCCCAGGTGACCTATCCGCCCGGTCTCCGGCTGTCGTACCTGGCGGTACCCGCCGCCGCCCTCTCGTTCGGCGTCTCGATGACGGCCGCCTTCAGCGGCGACGGGGTGCTGATGGGGGAACCGGCCGACCCTCCTCTCGTGCTGTTCGTTCTCGCCGCGGCGCTGCTGTCGTTCGGCTCGGTGTTCACGGCGGCGTGGTGGGCGGGATGGCTGATGCACATGCGTCGCAGGCGGGTGCTGGGCCGTGCGGACGCGGTGTTCACGGGGCTGCTGTCGAGCACGAGGGACGTGGTCCACAGTGAGCGGCGGAGAGTTGCCCATGGTCTGCAGGAGACGGTGCTCCTGGAGACCACCCGGGTGATCTCCGCGGCCGAGGCGGGCAGCCTGAGCGACGTCGCCACCGCCACGAGAGCGACGCTGGCCGCCATGCGCCGGCTGCTCGGCAGCCTGGACGCGGGCAAGGCGCCGACGGCGCCGACCCGGAAGGCCGTCTCACGGGGTGCCCCGGGCACGTAGGAGTGGTGGCCGCCGGACCGTCCGTGCGGGCGCGCCCCGATCACGGCCCCATGGGAGACTGCGGGACAGCGATGACAGGTTCGACGTGGGCGAGCGGAAGCAGAGGAGACGCACCATCAGCATCCGTGTGATGGTCGTGGACGATCAGGCGATCGTCCGCGCGGGTTTCGCGGCGATCCTGTCGGCCGAGGCCGACATGACCGTGGTCGGCGAGGCCGCGGACGGGGACGCGGCGGTGGCGATGGCAGCCGAACTCAGGCCCGACCTGGTGCTGATGGACATCCGCATGCCGGGCATGGACGGGCTGACGGCCACCCGGCTGATCACGCGGAACGGCGGTCGCACCAAGGTCCTGGTGCTCACCACGTTCGACCTCGATGCCTACGTCTACGAAGCTCTGCGCGCCGGATCCTCCGGCTTCCTGCTCAAGGACTCCGAGCCGGACGCCCTTCTGACCGCGATCAGGGTCGTCGTCTCCGGTGACGGTGTCCTCGCGCCCGCGGTCACGGGGCGCCTGATCGCGGCCTTCGCCCACGGAGCGCCGGTGGCACCGGAGATCAGCGGAGCCCTGAACGGCCTCACGCACCGGGAACGCGAGATCATGACCCTGGTCGCCACGGGCTTGAGCAACACGGAGATCGGGGATCGTCTGGGGCTGGCCATGGGCACGGTGAAGGCCCATGTGAGCGCCGTACTCAACAAGTTGGGGCTCCGGGACCGTGTGCAGGCGACCATCCTCGCCTATGAGAGCGGACTGATCCGTCCGGTGGGGATGTCCGCTCGCTGAGCGGCTGTCAGGCCCCGGAAGGCGACCGGCGGCCCCGGGTGCCGGTCGCCGGCGCCCGGGACACGGGTCACATCTCCGGTGCCTGCTCGATGAACGTGTCCAGCACCCCGTCGGCCACCTTGATCGTGCCCTGCGGCCGGGTGGTGCCCGGGATGGTGGTGAACGCGGCTGCCCGCTCGGCGAGTTCGGCCGCCTCGGTGAAGTCCTCCTGCCCGCTGCCCGAGTGCAGCCGGTCCCGCAGCCCGTCCAAGGTGGCGTCCAGTGCGCCGCCCCAGACGTCGAGGGCGTCCAGCCACGGCTCGGTCTGCGCCAGGAAGGCCGGGTCCCGCACACCGGCGCGTATCCGCTCGGGAGCCCCGGCCAGTACGTCGGCGTAGGCGCCGAGTTCCCGCAGCGCGGCGTGCCGGCGGGCAGGGGAACCGCTGCCCCAGGCCTTGGTGAAGTCCGTCAGCCGCGCGTCGAGTTCGGGGGCCTGTGGCTGCCAGTTCGTGTCACCGAAGGTCGGCGCGAGGTGTTGCGTGTCGAAGAAGGCCAGCAGGGCGCGGGCCGTGGCCCGGTCGCCGTCGGCCAGGTGGTCGGCCGCCGCGCGCCAGGTGCGTCCGGGGTCGTAGTCCTCGTCGTTCCAGGCGAACGATGCCCCGCCGAAGAGCGCGACCTTGCTCGCCGCGGCCTGGTTCATCGGGTTGAGCACGATGCCGCTCAGGGCCTTGTGCAGCCCGGCCTCCCGTTTGTCGTAGGGGGCCATCAGCAGCCGGCCCGTCGTCTGTCCGTAGTCGTTGACCGGATAGTTGTCCCAGAGGAACACCTTGCGGCCCCACACCGCTGCGGCGGCCTCGGCGTCCGCCAGGCTGATCGACGGCGGAACGACGTCCGTGCCCGTCCACTGCACGATCACCTTCGGGTCAAGTCGCTCGCGGAGTACGGACTTGTAGGCGGAGTCGGCCGTGTCGGAGTACTCCGTGGGCACGAACTGGAGCGGACCGGCATCCGCGTGGGCCTCGATGAAGTCGTGCTGCACCGCGTTGAGCAGGTCGGCCTGCGCCTGTCCCGCGCTGCCCCTGCCCGGTGCGCCGTACCGTTCCCGGTCGGCGGCGCAGTTCCACTCGGTGTAGCTGATGTCGTCCAGCGCCACGTAGAAACTGCGGGCACCCTGGTCGTAGAGGGTGCCCAGCTTCGTCTTCAGCGCGCTGACGTCGCCGGGGTCGCTGTAGCAGACGGAGAGGCCCGGGGAGAGCGCGTAGGTGAAGTCGACGTGGTGGGCCCTCGCCTGCTCGATCAGGTCACGGAGGTCGGCCAGCCTGTCGGCAGGGTAGGGCTCGCGCCATTCCTCCCTCAGGTAGGTGTCGTCCTTCGGCGTGTAGATGTAGGTGTTGGCCTTGATGTCGCCGTAGAAGGCGAGTTGGTCGAGCCGGTCGCTGTGCGACCAGGGTGCGCCGTAGAAGCCCTCGATGCTGCCGCGCAGGGGCATGGCCGGGTGGTCCGTGACCGTCACGGACGCCAGGGTGCGCTTCCCGGTCACCAACTGCCGCAGTGTCTGGGCGGCGTAGTAGATGCCGTCCCCGTCGTTGCCGGCGAGCACGACGGTGCCGTCCCGGGAGGCGAGGGAGTAGCCCTCCGCGACCAGGGTGCCGGGCACCGTGCCGCCCGCGGCGCGCAGGGAGCGGGCCACAGCCCGGTCCTCTATGGAACCGGCCGTGACGGTCAGCCGCACTCCACGCCCGTGGGAGGGCGAGGCGTTCTCCCCGACCGCGGTCGTGATGATGTGGCGTGCCCCGGCCGACCTCAGTGTCTGCTCGATGAGGTCGGCGGTCGACGCGTCGACGTCGTCGCCGAGGAGGAGGCGTACGCGGTCGGGAACACGGAGGTCCCGCCCCGCGGACCTCATGTGCTGCGGGGTGGGGGTGACGACGGGTGGGGCCGCCGAGGAGGCCGCCGCCGAGGCGGGCGGCTCACCGGCCGCCTGGGCCGGAGCGGAGAGGGTGCCGAGGGCCAGCAGGACGACGGCGCCGAGGAGCGGCAGCCGGGGGACACGGTACGGATGACGTGTAGATGTACGGGTCACTGCACCTCCACGGAAGTGGACCACCGCATTCAGGTGGTGGAGTGGTCTAAACCACCACCCGTCGACGGCGGTGTCAAGACCGAGGCCCGGGAACGTGCGGACCGGCCTTCCGAGGTGGACCGCGGACACGCCTACGGCCCCCGCCGGGCAGTTGCCGGTCGGCGGGGGCCGTGTGCTGTTCTCCGCAGCCGCTGTCCGAGGGGCGCCCGGCGTCCGGCCGCGCTGCGTCAGGTGCTCCAGACGACCCTGCCGCCGTGCACGACGGCCACCTTGGCGTCGGCCCGGAGGACCAGTTGGGCGCCGGCGAAGTCGTGGGTCTTGGAGGCCCAGATCGGGCGGTCGTCGCCGTTGTGGATGACGAGGTTGCCGTCGGGCTGGAAGATCGCCCGGTGGTTCTGGCCGAAGGTCATGGAGGCCCAGATGGGTTTGCCCAGCTCGTTGAGGACGACGAGGTTGCCGTCGATCTGCATGACCATACGGATGCGGTTCGTGGTCCAGGCCTGATTGACCTCCAGGACACTGGGCGAGGAGATCGTCACCGTGGTCCAGTCCGGCTTCGGAGCCACCTTGGGCTTGGGCTTGGGCGAGGACGTGGTCTTCTTCGCGGCCGGGCTGCTCGTCCTGGGTTCCGGCGCCGGAACGACGGGTTCGGGGGCGGCCTTCGGGATCTCGACTTCCTTGGGCTTCTTCGTGCTCGGGGACGCGCTCGGCTTCCCGGCCACGTAGTCCCCGAGGTCCGCGGGCGTGGAGTTCGCGTTGAGGACGGTGTCGGCACCCCCCGCGACCGGTCGCAGGGGGGTGGTGTCCTGGCCCTTGTCGTTGGCGCTTCCGACCAGCAGCAGGGGTATGGCGACCAGGGCGGCGCCGACGAAGGCGGCCCCCGCCAGGACCGGCTTGCGGGGGCGCTCGCCGTCGACGCCGGTGGCGGTCTTGGTCCCCGGCGCCGTCGCGGCGGCCGCGGCCACGCCTATGCCCTCCTCGGGCGCCGCGGTCGTCCTGGCGGTCGAGGTCGTCTGCGGCGTGGCAGCGGTCTCCTCGGCCGGGGCGGAACCGGACTCCGACCCGGAAGCGGAAGCGGAAGCTGGGGCGGAAGCGGCAGCCGGGCTCGGTGTCTTCCCGGCCGGCTCCGGCTCCGGCGCCGACGGCTGGGGCCCGGCCTCCTGCGCGCCGGAGGCGGTGGTTGCCGCCGTGTTGACGCCGGGGGTGGGGTGCTGGGGGGACATGCTGTTACTCCTTCGTGGCGGAGCTGTGATGGGCAGCGGTCGAGCCGGACGAAAACCTGCACACCGTTGCGGGCGTCGGCGAGTGCCGAGTCGAGGCGGGCCGGTCCGACCCGGTCCTCGGCGTCGAATTCGCGTGACCCGGCGCGGTGGGCCTGAGGCCGATCCGACGCCTTTCCGAGCTGCGAGGCATTCCCGTACGGCCCCGCCCGGACGTCCGAGCCGGAAGGCGATGCACGTCGAAGGGGCCGATGGCGTACCCAACGTAGCCCGTCGTGAGGTCCACGGCCGCTCCCGCTCCCCGAACGCTCCTTCGCTTTGTCCCTTCGTTCCTGACTGCTCCCGGAAAGTGCTCTGTTCGGGCAGCGAAACAGGCATGCGGCCGCAGGAAACGGAATGGAGGCGACCACCCACGAGCAGCGCTCGTATGTCATCCTGTTGACCCCCGTTCTGAGCAGTGTCGGAGTGCGTCCACGGGCCGTCCGGCACCCGAGCGTGTGCACAGAGACCCAAGAGTTCAGGTGGAGATGCGGCCCGGAGAACGGCAAGAGGGTGTGGACGAGGCCCCGTTCGTCCTTCCCCATACCTCAGGCCCCGGCACCTCCGAGGCCGACGGCATCGACGGCATACCCGAGGCGGTGAAGGCCGCTGCCCGTAGGGCCCCGGGGCACTGGGTCGGGGTGGTGGACCCGGAGTGGACCGAGGAGCGGACGCCGCCGGAGTGGGCGGTGCTGGGCGAGTGGCAGTCCGACGACAGCGGGAGCGTGGGGGAGTACCGGGCCAATCCGGCGTACCGGCCCTCGGCGAGGGTTCTCGGCTGGCCGGAGCCCACCGACCCGGTGGACGCCGCCGCGCAGCGCGCCGCCACCGGCTACGGCTCCGTGGAAGCCGCCATCGAGGCGCTCGCGGAGACGGACGTGACCGTGGCGCGCGGGCCGGACGGCGGGCCGCTCACGGCAGCCGGGCGGGACGGTGCGCCGGTTGTCCTGCTGTTCACCTCACCCTTCCATGAGTTGATGCCCGCCACACTTCACCACGACACCGTCCAGGCCCGGGAACTGGCCCACACGCTGGAGGAGCCCGGCACCATGCTCTTGGTCAACGCCGGGGCGGCGGCTCCGCTTCTCGTGCCGGCGGACAGCCTTCCGGACCCGGTGCCCGGCCACGCCGCCGAGGACCGCACCGGAGCCACGGTGACGGAGCCTCCCGCGGACCGGACCCACAGCTCATCCGAATCCTGGCCCCACTCCACAGGGAGGACCCCATGACGCGTTCGTCCCAGCAATCCCCCACCTCCTCGGGGACTCGCGCCGAGGCATCTTCCGAGGCCCCTTCCGCGGGCGAGGAACCGACCACGACCGCCGCGCCGGGCAGCACCTCAGCCCCGGCCGAGCCCGGAAAAGCCGGCAGGGCCGGCACGGAGGCCCCGGAAGCCGCGAAGGGATCCGGAGCGGCGGCGAAGAACCCCACCGAGGGTGAGGAGACACCGGGAGAGGGCCGGACCACCGGGCCCGGGGCCACGGCCGAATCCGGGACAGCCACAGCCGAATCAGGAACCACGGCCGGATCCGGGACGGACCCCGATGCCGCTGCCGCCGCCCAGAGCCGGCTGCCCGCGTTCGTGCGCACCATGACCGCCACCGCGATCGGCCGGCCGCAGCCGCAGGCCGGGCCGGTGGGCCGGCCCGGCAGAGCGGTGCTGTCCGGTGCGGCGGTCGCGGGGGCGCTGCTCGTCTCGGTGCCGTTCCTGTTCCTCGCCGGGGACAAGGACAAGGGCCCCGAACAGCCGTCCGTGGCGGCGGCGGGCACCGTCCTCGACGGAAGTACGCAGGAGACCCCGGGTGAGTTCGCGGTGACCACCCCCGAGAGCGGTTCTTCGGACGAGGGCAAGAAGGACCCCGTCGAGCCGCCCGCGAAGCCGGTGAAGCAGGCCCCGGCACCGGACCCGTCCGAGGACGAGCCGAAGAAGGATGAGGCCACCCCGAAGGACGAACCGAAGAAGCGGACCGAGAAGCAGACCGAGGCGAAGCAGCCGACGAAAGCCGCCTCGGGCGTCACCTTCAGCGCCCCCGTCTCCTTCCGCAGTCACCTCTCGGGCCGTTGCATCGACGTCCCGGAGCACGACTTCAGTGTCGGCAAGGCGCTGCACGTCTGGGACTGCAACAACAGCGTCGCGCAGAAGTGGCGGTTCGCCTCGGACGGCACCGTCCGCATCGAGGGCATGTGCCTGGACGTGGCCGGGGCGAACTTCAGCGACGGCACCCCCCTCCAGATCGTCGGGTGCAACGGCAACCCCGCCCAGCAGTTCGCCCTGAACGGCAGCCATGACCTGGTCAACACCGTCGTCGGCATGTGCGTCGACATCGCGGGGGCGGACCGGCGTAACGGAGCGGCCCTGCAGCTGTTGCACTGCTCGGGCAACGACGCCCAGAAGTGGAGCACCTGAACGCACCGCCTCGACGCCGGGAGCACCACTCCCTGAACCGTTCACACGGGGGACGAGGCATGATGGCATCGTCGGCTTTCCGACACGCGCCCCCGGCGAATGGGGGGAGTCCGCAGAAGACGCCGCCGTAGCAAGGAGGTTGGTGCGTGTCGCGCCAGGTACTGTCGGTCGGTCCCAAGGACCGCTATCGGACGATCGGTGAGGCACTCGCCGCAGCTCGTACCGGGGCTCTCATCAGCATCCGGCCAGGAACGTACGCGGAGAACCTGGTGGTCAGCACCAGGGTCACCCTCACCGCCGCCGAGGGGCGGGGCACGGTGGAGATACGGCCGCGCTCAGGCAGCGTGGTCGCGCTGCGCGCCGACGCGGTGATGTTCTCCGAGCTGACCCTGCGGGGCGGCGACGCCGAGTTGCCGGCCGTGGACGTACGGCGAGGTCAGGCCGCGTTCGACTCCTGTGAGGTCGTCGGCGCCGCATGGGCCGCGATGCTGGCCGGCGGGACGGGTTCCCTCGCGCTCCGCAACTGCCGGGTGAGCAACCCGCAGGGCGCGGGCATCGTGGTGACCTCCACCAAGCCCACCACCGTGGAGTCCTGCACGCTCGAACACCTGGGCACCAGCGGCCTGGTCCTCGCCGAGCAGGGCGAGGCACGCATCCGCGACTGCACGGTGCGGGACGCGCGGGGCAACGGCCTGCTCGCCAACGGGGAGGCCCGTGGCAGCGTCGAGGACTGCGACATATCGTCCACCGACAAGCCCTCCATCGCCCTGGAAGGGGACTCCTCCGTCTCGGTGGTCCGCACCGTGGTGCACGACACCAGCACCGGTGTGCACCTGAGCAGCAAGGGCCGTACGACGCTGGAGGACGTCCGCGTCACGGGCGCCTCCGGGAACGGGATCGCACTGGCCGGGGGCACCGACCCGGTGCTGCGCCGCTGCCGCGTCTCGCGCGTACGCGGTCACGGCGTGGTGGTCACCGACCGGTCGCGCGGCACCTTCGAGGACTGCTGGGTGGACGGCGCGCAGGGCGCGGCGCTCCGCGTCGCCGGGGCCGCGTCCCCGGCGCTGACCGGCTTGACGGTCCGTGACTGCGACGGGCCCGGGCTGCTCCTGGAGGAGGACTCGGCGCCGGAGCTGGACCGCCTGGAGGTGATCGGCGGCTCTCCGGCCGTCGCGGTGACCGGCGGCGCCAACCCGCTGCTGCGCAGGGCCCGGCTGGTGGAGCCCTCCGGCGACGGCATCGCGACCGCCAAGGACGCCCGGGGCCGCGTCGAGGACTGCGAGATCGTCCGCCCGAAGGGCGCGGGCGTACGCGTGGCCTCCGGCAGCACCCTCTACCTGGCCGGCGGAGGGGTCTCCGACACCGCCACCAACGGCCTGATCGTGGAGGACGGCGGCAACGTCACCGTCCGCGACTTCCGCGTCGAGATCTCCGGCGAGGAGGGCGTGGTGGTCGCCGCGGGCGGCGAGCTCACCGCCAACCGAACCGCCGTGCACGCGTCCAAGGGGCACGGCTTCCTGCTCCACGAGGGCGCCCTGGCCTCGCTCAGCGGCTGTGAAGCCACCGGCGGCGCGCAGGACGGCTTCCGGGTGGAGTCCACCGCACCGGTCTCCGTCGTCAACTGCCTCGCCAGGGAGAACGAGGGCGGTGGCCTGGTACAGACCACGCCCGGCGAACGGCTCGCGGTGGAGGGCCTGAACAGTGTGGGCAACGGCAAGCGGGACGCATGGGGCACCGGCAGCGCCGAGAACACCGACCCGGCCGGGTCCGGCGCCGCGGACGCGCCCCCGACGGACCGTGCGGACGGTCCGCTCGGCGCACTGAACGCGCTGATCGGGCTGGAGAACGTCAAGCACCAGGTGCGCACCCTGGTCAACCTGACCCAGCTCGCCCAGCGTCGTGAACAACTCGGCATGTCCGCTCCGCCGATGAGCAGGCACCTCGTCTTCGCCGGTCCGCCCGGCACCGGCAAGACCACCGTCGCCCGCCTCTACGGCGCGATCCTGGCCGAACTGGGCTCGCTCCGCAGCGGGCACCTGGTGGAGGTCTCACGCGCCGACCTGGTCGCCCAGATCGTCGGCGGTACCGCCATCAAGACCACCGAGACCTTCCAGCGGGCTCTCGGCGGAGTCCTGTTCATCGACGAGGCGTACACGCTCACCTCCGACAGCGGCAACGGAGGCGCCGACTTCGGCCGTGAATCGGTGGACACCCTGCTGAAGCTGATGGAGGACCACCGCGACGACGTGGTGGTGGTCGCCGCCGGCTACTCACGCGAGATGGACTCCTTCCTCGCCTCCAACCCGGGTCTGGCCTCCCGCTTCTCGCGGACCGTCGAATTCGAGAACTACTCGGTGCCCGACCTGGTCGCGATCATGGAGAGCATGTGCTCCCAGCACCAGTACGAGCTGGGGGAGGGCACCGCGGCGGCGCTGGCCGCGCACTTCGAGGCGATGCCACGGGACGCCGGTTTCGGGAACGGCCGCGCCGCACGCGGCGTGTTCGAGGAGATGGTGGACAGACAGGCGGTCCGGCTGTCCGAGCAGGCGCAGGTCGGCGAGCACGATCTGCGACTGCTGCTGCCGGACGACGTCTCCGCCACCGCTGCCGCCACGGCCGCGGGCTCCGCCGTACCTGACGACGACCCGCTGACCCGCCTCGGCGACATGATCGGCCTGGCCGAGGTGAAGCGCGAGGTCGCGAATCTGGTCAACCTCAACACCACGGCCCGCCACCGTGCCGCGGCCGGTCTGCCGGTCCCCTCGCTCAGCAACCACCTGGTCTTCACCGGCCCGCCCGGCACCGGCAAGACCACGGTCGCCCGCCTCTACGGAGAGGTTCTGACCCAGCTCGGCGTCCTCGACCGGGGCCAGCTGGTCGAGGCGGCCCGCGCCGACCTGGTCGGCCGCTACATCGGTCATACCGCCCAGCTGACCCGCGAGGTCTTCGAGCGGGCCCGCGGCGGCGTGCTGTTCATCGACGAGGCGTACACCCTCACCCCACGCGGCGGCGGCGCCGACTTCGGTCAGGAAGCGGTGGACACCCTGCTGAAGCTGATGGAGGACCACCGCGACGAGGTGGTCGTCATCGTCGCCGGCTACACGGACGAGATGGAGCGTTTCCTCGGCTCCAACCCGGGTCTGGCCTCCCGCTTCCCGCGCCGGATCTCCTTCGCCGACTACTCCTCGGAGGAGCTGGTCACCATCGTCCGCACACAGGCGGCGAACATGGGCTACGAGTGCGGACCTGGCACCGGTCCTCTGCTCAAGGAGTACTTCGACGCGATGCCCAGGGACCGTTCCTTCGGCAACGCCCGACTGGCCCGTCAGGTGGTCGAAGCGATGGTCACCCGCCAAGCGGGACGGCTCAGCTCGGTGGCCGCGCCCACCCTGGACGACCTCCGCGTCCTCCTCCCCGCCGACGTCACCGCCGCGGCACCGGAGGTGGCACCCCGATGAGTCCTTCCACACGCGGTGCCGCCCGTCTGCTGGCCCTTGCGGGCGTGACCGCCGCACTGGTGCTGCCCGTGGCGGTCCCGGCGCAGGCGGCGTCCCCTTCGCGCGTCCCCGCGGCCGACGGGAAGAAGGGCCAGGAACTGCCCGGTATGCCCTCCGCCCTCGACCCCGAGGCCGACGAGGTGGTCTGCACCCCGGCCTCCGGCGAGCAGGCGGAGAAGCAGGACTGGTCGCGTCAGCGCCTCGACCTCGACCGGCTGCACCGGCACAGCACCGGTGCGGGTGTGCTCGTCGCGCTGATCGGTACCGGTGTCGATCCCGACGCGTCGGGGCTCAGTGGCAGGGTCACCGCCGAGGGCACGGCCGCTGACGACTGCGTCGGGCACGGTACGTTCCTGGCCGGGCTGATCGCCGGGACCGGCGGGGACAGTCCCCGCCTGGCCGGGGTGGCTCCGGGTGCGAAGATCCTGGCCCTGCGCGGCACCGACCGGCGCGGGCAGGCGAGCCCCGACCTGGTCGTGGACGCGATACGTGCGGCGACCACGGCCAGGGCCGCGGTGATCGCGGTCGCGGTGGCGCTGCCGCGCCAGGACGCGGCGCTGAGCGGTGCGGTCGCCGAGGCCCGCCGTACGGGCGCGGTGGTGGTCGCCGCGGCCACCCCGGACCCGCCGTCCCGGGGCGGCAGCGACGAGATCCCGTCCCGCACCTACTGGCCGGCCGGTGAACCCGGCGTCCTCTCGGTCGCCGACATGCTTCCCGCCGGCGCACGCCCGGACAGCTCCCTGCCCACCGCCGGAATCGACCTGGTCGCCCCGGGCGCCGGGGTGGTCTCCGGCGGCCCGCGTGGCAAGGGCCACTACCTCGGCGGCGGTGTCCCGGTGGCCACCGCGTACGCCGCAGGGGCCGCCGCGGCCGTCCGCGCCGCCCACCCCGACGACTCGCCCGATGACATCGTGCGCCGTCTGACCACCACCGCTTACCCCGCCGACATCCCCCAACTGGACGCCTACGCCGCCGTCACGGCGGTCATCGGCGATTCCGCCACGTCCGTCGGCACCGAGCGCGCCGCGGGGCCCGTGACCGTCCGCGACACCTCCGTCGCCGACCACGCCACCGGCAGGGCCACCTTCTTCGTCCTGCTCGGCTCCGCCGCCGTCTTCGCCGTCCTCTGGGCCGGATTCGCCCTGTCCCGGGCCCGCGCCCGGGGCTGGCGCCCGGCTGGTGCGGCCGGGTCCGCGCCGGAATGAGCTGACGCCCTGACGGCGAAACCCCCCTGAGGCGGTCTCAGGGGGGTTTCGCCGTCCGCGTTCTCTCAGTCCTGCTGCTGGTTCTCCTCCACCAGCGCCGTCTGCATCAACCGCGGCCGGCGGCGGGCGATGTGGAGGGCCCGGCCCGGCGGGAGGTTGAGGGGCTTCGCGTCGCCGAAGAGGCGGCCCTCCGTGGGCGGGCAGGAGAGCAGGACGGCGGGGTTGTTGGCCTCGTCGAGCCGGCGGATGAGCCCGTCGCTGAGACCGCGGCCCGCGCCCATGGCGCTGCGGGCGACGACCAGATGCAGACCCATCTCGAATCCGAGGGTCAGATTCTCGAAGAGCGGCTCGAAGGGACTCTGGAAGGAGTTGCCGGAGACCATGTCGTAGTCGTCGACCAGGACGAACAGGCGGGGCCCGGTCCACCAGTCGCACCGGCGCATGCGGCCGGGGGCGATGTCGGCGCCGGGGACGCGGCCCTTCATCGCGCGGGCCGCGCCCTCGATGGTCTCCTTGAGGTTGTCCAGGGAGATCACGTGACCGATGCGGTACTCCTCGGGGACGGCGTCCACCAGGGTGCGGCGGTAGTCCACCGCGATGATCTTCGCCTCCTCCGGGGTGTAGCGGGTGGTGATGCCCTTGGTGACGGCGCGCAGCAGGTTGGTCTTGCCGCTCTCGGTGTCGCCGACCACGATCAGGTGCGGGGTACGGCTGAAGTCGTGCCAGACAGGTTCCAGGGCGTCCTGGTCGATGCCGAGCGCGAGACGCATGCCGCCGCCCTCGGTGGGCTCGGGCGCCGGGAGTTCGGCGAGCGGGAGACGGTGCGGCAGCATCCGGACCTGCGGCGCGGGTGCGCCCGGCCAGTGCCGGGAGACCTCGGCGACCAGGTGCGTGACGCCGTCACCGAGGTCGTCGAGTGAACCGCTGCCGTCCAGGCGGGGCAGGCCCGCGAGGAAGTGCATCTTGCTGTCCGCGGTGATGCCCCGGCCGCCGCTGCGCGGCACCGAGCGTGCCTTGCGGGTGTCGATCTCGGAGTCCATCGGGTCACCCATCCGCAGTTCGAGGCGGGTGCCCGCCTGGTCACGGATCTGGGCGGAGAGCTCCACCCAGCGAGTGGTCGTGATGATCAGGTGGATGCCGTAGTTGAGTCCACGGGCGGCGAGTTCGTTGAACTTCGGGATCAGGTCGTCGTAGTCCTGGCGGACCGTGGACCACCCGTCGACCACCATGAACACGTCGCCGAAGGGCTCGTCGGGGAACTCCCCGGCCGCCCGGCGGCGGCGGTAGGACTGCATGGAGTCGAGGGTGTGGTCCACGAAGAACTGCTCGCGGCGGGCGAGCAGCGTCATCACCTCGGCGACGGCCCGCTGCACCCGCTCAGGGTTGAGCCGTGCCGCGACGCCGCCGACGTGCGGGAGGGCGGCGAGCTGCGAGAGGCCACCGCCGCCGAAGTCGAGGCAGTAGAACTGGATCTCGGCGGGGGTGTGGGTGAGGGCGAGGGCGGCGATCAGGGTGCGGGCGAGCGTGGACTTGCCGCTCTGCGAACCGCCCGCGACGGCGACGTGGCCGCCGGCTCCGGAGAGGTCCACGACCAGCGGGTCGCGGCGCTGGTCGAAGGGCTTGTCGACCAGGCCGACGGGGACCCGCAGCCTGCCGGTGCCGGACCAGCCGGTGGCGGTGAGCCCGCGCACCGGGTCGGCGGTGATGCCGGGCAGCAGGACGTCCAGCGGGGAGGGCTCGTCCAGCGGAGGCAGCCACACCTGGTGCGCGGCGGGACCCGAGTCGCGCAGCCGGTCGAGGGCCACCTCGAGGAGTGCCTCCTCGTCGCCCGTCTCCTCCGTCTCCGGCTCGGGCTCGGAAGCGGGGTCCAGGGTGCGCGGCACCACCCAGCCGCTGGTCCACGGCACCACCTGGCTGGCCACCCGTGCCTGGACCACCGCTCCGGTGCGGCGCCGGTACGACCCGGAGGAGTAGGCGGCGCGGAAACGGGTCAGGGACTCCACACCCGACTTCAGGAAGCCGCTGCCGGGCTGGGCCGGCAGCTCGTAGGCGTCCGGGACGCCGAGCACACCGCGGCTTTCCATGGCGGAGAAGGTGCGCAGGCCGATGCGGTACGACAGGTGGCTCTCGAGCTGGTGCATACGGCCCTCGTCCAGGCGCTGCGACGCGAGCAGCAGGTGCACCCCGAGGGAGCGGCCGAGACGGCCGATCATCACGAACAGGTCCATGAATTCCCGGTGCGCGGAGAGCAGCTCGCTGAACTCGTCGACCACCACGAACAGGCTGGGCAGCGGGACGAGGGAGGCCCCTCCGGCACGGGCCCGCTCGTACTCCAGGGCGGAGGTGTAGTTGCCGGCGGAGCGCAAGAGCTCCTGCCGGCGGATGAGTTCCCCGTGCAGCGCGTCCTGCATGCGCTCCACCAGGGCGACTTCGTCGGCGAGGTTGGTGATGACGGCGGAGGTGTGGGGGAGTTCCTCCAGACCGAGGAAGGTGGCCCCGCCCTTGAAGTCGACCAGGATGAAGTTGAGCGTCTCGGAGGAGTTGGTCAGGGCGAGGCCGAGGACGAGGGTGCGCAGGAGCTCGCTCTTGCCGGAGCCGGTGGCACCGATGAGCATGCCGTGCGGTCCCATCCCGCCCTGCGCGGACTCCTTGATGTCGAGGTCCACCGGGCGGCCGTCGACGCCGACCGCGATCGGCACCCGCAGCCGGGAGGAACCGGTGTGCCGGTCGAAGAGGGTCTGCGGGTCGTGCCGGTGCAGGTCGGGGATGCCGAGCAGCGTGGTCAGCTCCACGTCCGTGTCCATCGGCTGCGCGATGTCGGTGCCCAGGCTCATCCGACGGGGAGTGAGCAGCCGGGCCAGTGACTCCGCGCCGAGGAGACCGAGCCGGTCCGGCCGGCCGAGAGGCACGGAGCGCTCCTTCCGGCTGCGGTCCGTGCGCACCAGGCTCACCTGGTCGGTGCCGACGGTCAGCCTCAGCGTGTTGCGGCCGGGGCGCCAGCGCAGCGCCCCGGATATGTCGAGGGCCAGGGCGTTGCGGTAGCCGTGTCCCTCCCAGCGGTGGCCCTCGGGCACGGTGACGCCGTCCAGGACGACGATCGTGTAGGGCTCGTCACGGGCGGGGCGGGCTTCCGGATCGAAACCGGGGCGTTCGGCGAATTCCGCGCCGAGCAGGTCGTCGAGCTCGGTGAGGTCGGCGGTGATCCGGCGGGCCTGGCCGGCACCGTCCTCCTCGTACGGGTCAAGCGTGTGCGGAAGCCACTTGGCCCACTCCCAGTCGGGCCGCCGTTCGTCGCTGACGCAGAGGGCGATCCACAGTTCCTCGGGCGCGTGGAACACCGCGAGCTGCCCGAGCACGGCGCGCACCAGGGCGCGCACCGCCTCGGTGCCAGGGTCGTCGCCGGGACCCACGCCGGCCTCCGCGGACGGTGGGACGCCCGGCTCGGCGGAGTCCTGGTCGGGTGTCTCCTCGGGGCGCAGCAGGATCCGGGCCGACGAACGCAGGTAGAGGCCGAGGGGCTGGCCGGGGATGGTGGAGTAGGCACGGATGAAGCGGCGCAGGGCGTGCGCGCACAGGGGTTCGAGGTCCTCCACCGGGCGGGTGGAGACCGGGTTCAGGGTGAGGGCGAGCTGCTGCTCACCGACCGCGAGCCGGACCTCGCCGAAGTCCTCGTCGGCCGGGCGCCGTTCCCACAGCCGCGAGGTGCGGGCCAGCGAGCGCAGCGACGCCGGCTCCGGATGACGCCAGGCGAGAGCCCGCTGCTGCTCCGCGATGGTGGTGCGGACCCGCTTGCGGATCTGCGCGAGGTAGCGCAGGTAGTCGCGGCGTTCTCCCTTCAGGCGCTGCTTGCGCTCGCTGGAGCGGCGCATCAGCTGCCCCAGCAGCATGGCACCGGCGGAGAGCGCCATGACGCCCATCGCCAGATACATGAAGACGCCGTTCCCGCCGCCGGGGCGCAGGAACATCAGCATCATCGACACCGACATCAGGGCCATCGGCAAATAGGTCCAAATTGCCGAGGTATCGGGAACCGTCTCGGCGAGGACCGGCGGTTCCTGGAGGGTCAATTGCCCTTCGGGCATCTCCGGCCCGCGCCTGCGGGCCGGGCGGCGAAACAGCACGACACTCAAGGGAACAGAACCTCCGGTTCACTGACTTTCCGGCCCGCACCGAAATTCCGGCGCACCCGATGGTGGAAAGGGCGGGATGCGCCTGATTCTCCGGATCCCGAGTGGGGAGCGGTGAACGCCGGATGTATGTTTCGAGCGGATAGTGAGGGCGATCAACTTCCGTGACAGCCAACCGCATGCAGGATAAATGGAGTCCGGTCCGCAGCACGACCCGGTGGTCGTAGGCAGTAGTGTGCATTCACCGAACACGGCCTGTCCATGCGGGAGCGGTCCTCACCGGGCCCGGAGGCACATTCCGTGTCGGGCACCCCGGTTCGCGGCCGCGCGGACCTTGCGTACTGTTCGCACACCCCCCTCGTTGGGGAGTCCTCCTGCAAGAGCCATCCGGAAGACGAGAGTTCAGCTGATGACCGACAGCACGGTGGCCGAATCGTGCCGCCTGACCGTACGTGCACCGAGCGTCAGCATCGATCTGGCGGTGCCCGCCGACGTGCCGGTCGCCGATCTGCTGCCCACACTGCTTCGTTACGTCGGCGAGGAGGCCGAGGAGGCCGGACTCGACCACGCGGGCTGGGTGCTGCAGCGGCTGGGCGACGCCCCGCTCGACGAGGAGACCACCCTGGCGCGCGCCGGGCTGGCCGACGGCGACGTGCTCTACCTGCGCCCGCACACCGAGGCGCTGCCCGAGGCACGGCTCGACGACCTGGTGGACGGGATAGCCGAGACCGTGGGCCGACGGCTGCACACCTGGTTCCCCGGGGCGGCCCGTGGCCTGCTGGTGGGCGCCGCGGTGGCGACCGTGGTGACCGCCCTCGTGCTGGTCTTCCGGCCGGGCGTGACGAGCGGCTCCGGCGCTTCCAGGGCGGCCTGCGCCGCCGTGGTCGGGCTGCTCCTGCTCGCGGGCGCCGGCACCGCCAGCCGTGCGGTCGGTGACCGCGTCTCCGCGACCGCGCTCGGACTGCTGGTCGCGCCGTGCCTGGCGCTGGTCGGCTGGGTGCTGCCCGGCGGAGACCTGACCGGCCCCGACGCGGGGCGGATCGCGGGTGCCCGGCTCCTGGCCGCGGGCGCCGCGGCCGCGGGCGGCGCGGTCCTCGCGCTCGCCGCGACCGCGGTCGGCGCCCCGGCCCTGCTGGCAACCGCGACGGTCGCGGTGGCCGCCGCGATCGCGGGGGCCCTGATGGGGTACACGGGCCTGGACGTCCCGGCCGCGGTGGCGCTGGTCGCGACGGTGGTCGCACTCGCCGCCGGGACGGTCGCACCCTTCGCCTTCAAGCTGGCCGGGATGCGGATGCCGTCGCTGCCGTCCACCGCCGGACAGCTCCAGGAGGGCATCGACCCCTACGCGGGTGACGAGGTCGCCGAACGCACCGAGCTGGCCGGACGCTGGGTCACCGCGCTCTTCGCCGCCACCGGCGCCATCGCCGCGGGAGCCCTGGTGGTCCTCGCCGAGAAGCCGGATCTGCCCGAGGTGCTGACGGGAGTCGCGCTGAGTCTCCTGCTGCTCCTGCACTGCCGGGGCCTGGTGCACATCGGGCAGCGGCTGACCCTGGCGCTGCCCGGGATCCTGGGGCTGCTCCTGTTCGCCCGGGCCTGGGCGGTCGACAGCGACGCGGACGGGCGCATCGTGGTCTTCGGGGTGCTGCTCGCCGCTGCTGCGGGACTGGTGACCGCCTCATGGACGGTCCCCGGCCGTCGGATGCTGCCGTACTGGGGCCGTGCGGCGGAGCTGGGGCACACCCTCCTCGCCGTCGCGCTGCTGCCGCTCAGCCTCTGGGTGGCGGGCCTCTTCGGCTGGCTGCGCGGCCTGTTCGGCTGAGTGCGGCTGTACGCCGACACATGGAACACGAGTTGAGGAGAGGCTGTGCAGTCCAAGCGCGACCAGGTACAGGCCCACGGGTTCATGATGGGCAGGCTCAGTTCGGGTCTGCTGACGGCTGACCCGGACGCCCCGGAGAGCCCGCTCGGGCGCACCACCCGAGGTGTGGTCTTCGGGGTGCTGGTGACCGTCCTGATCGGCGCGGGCGCCACCGTGTACGGGCTGCTGCGCCCCGGCGGCAACGACGGCTGGCGTGACGCGAGGAATCTGGTGGTCAACCGCGAAACCGGTGCCCGCTACCTGTGGACCGGCACCGACGGCGTACTGCACCCGGTACGCAACTACGCCTCGGCGCGCCTGATCGGCGGCTCCGACCTGCCGACCGTGGACGTCGCCACCGCCTCGCTGCAGGACATTCCGGTGGGGTCCCCCGCCGGCATCCCCGGCGCCCCGGACGCCCTGCCCGGTCCCGGCCGGCTCGACGGCGGTGCCTGGCACATGTGTGTCACCGGGCCGGAAGGTGCGGTGGCCAGCACCTCAGGTGCCGTGACGGGCACCGGGGTGGAGGAGCCGGGTGCCACCACCCTGGTCGCCGGTGCGCCCCTGGACTCCCGGGGCGTGGGTGCCGATCGCGGGATTCTCGTGAGCGGCCCTGACCGCACCGAGTACGTGGTGTGGCGGGGCAGCAGGCTGGCGCTGGACAAGGACTCGGACGCCCGTAACGCCCTCGGGTACGGATCCGAGAAGCCCATGCCGGTCTCGGCGGCCTTCCTGGACGCTCTGGCGCCGGGCCCCGCCCTGAAGCCGCCCGAGGTCCAGGGGCGCGGTGAGGAGGGGCCGGTGCTCGGCGGCGAGGCCAGCCGGATCGGTCAGCTGTTCAAGGTCAGCGTGGTCGGCGGAGGCAGCACGTACCACCTGCTGCGGGAGGACGGCCTGGTGCCGCTGACCCGGCTCGGCGCCGCGCTGGTGCTGGGCGACCCGGCCACCCAGAAGGACGCCTACGAAGGGCGGTCGCCCGAGGCCCATGTGGTCGGCGCGGACGCGCTGCGGCAGCACAGGGCGAAGGGCTCGGGCACCGCGGGGTCCGCCGAACTGCCGGACACGCCCCCCGCCCCGCAGTCGACGCCGCGTGGTACGGCGCTCTGTGCCCAGGTGGACGGCGGCGACAGCGGTGCGCGGATCAAGTCGGTGCTGGTCCCGCTCGCCGAGCTCGCCCCGGTCGCCGTGGCGGAGGGAACGGCTCAGCCACTGGAGGAGGCCTGTGTCAGGACGGACGCCACGGTGGTGAGGCCCGGGCGCGGAGCTCTGGTCCGGGCCCTGCACGCGAGCGGTGCGGCGCACGCGGGCACCACCTATCTGGTGGCGGAGAACGGCGTGAAGTACCGAGTTTCGGCCAAGGACTCCCTGGCGTCCCTCGGCTATGCGGAAGGAGACATCGGCTCCGTCCCCGCACCCCTGCTGGCAGCTCTCCCGACCGGCGCCGACCTGGACCCGGCGGTCGCCTCCGGTGCCGCGAAGGCCAAGGTCACGGCTCCGCGGTGCGGTACCGAGGCGCGGTCCCGACAGGAGGAGGGGAAGGCCGAGGGAGCCAAGGCGGACCAGGGCGACAAGGCGGCCCCGGAGGGCGCTCCCGGCGCGGTCGCCTCCGCACCCTGAATTCCGGCAAAAACCGTATACGACGCGCGGGACGGCCTCCCGGAGAGCGTCATGACTTTACGTTGAACCGTCGTCGCTCTGGGGTGAATCGGTTGTGTATCGCGCAAAGCGAGAAACCTCAGAATTACCTCAAGCTTTTTCGGTGACCGTACCCGCGAGGGTTCGTCCCCCGACCGGGCCCGGTTCGCCGACAACGAGCCGCCCCGAAGCCCCCGATCAGCGGGGCAACCGCGTACCTTTCGCGCGGGTAGGTGCGCAACTCCATTGCTACGGCAGGTTTCTGGCAAGCTGACCTTTGCTAAATCTTCCCTGCATACGTTGCGCCGGACAGTGGATTCTCTTTAGCCTCAGCGGGCAACGGTGCGAGGAGACTCGCCTGAACGAAGGGAGCGTGACATGGCGGACGGTTCCGGCAGGAAAGCGGACTATGCCAAGGGCTTGGGAGGTGTCTCCTCCCTGGAGGCCGCCCGGACCGCGGTAGAGAAGATCCAGAACAACGTGGCCGAGATCGCGGCGCGTTCGGGTGTCGGCGGTGACGAGGGCCAGGCGCTGCTGAAGCTCTTCCGCAGCTGGAACGCCGAGGCGCAGAAGGTCGTCGTCCAGATCAGCAAGATGACCGACGCGCTCCAGGAGAACGTGACCTCGGCAGACCGCCTGGCGAAGGAGAACCAGGACCTGACCGAGGTTCTCAACAGCAAGACCAGTCAGGGCGTCTTCGAAGCACTGCGCTGACCTTTCCCCCACCCCCACCCCCCACGCGGCACCCGGCCCCCTTCGGGGAGGCCGGCACCGTGAGCTTCCCGGGCCCTTGGCGCCCGGCCCCCGAGAGGAGACGTCATGGCCGACGGCATCATCGATGTGCAGTACTCCACGGTCCGGAACACGATCGAGGAGATGAAGGGTCAGACCCAGCAGCTCATCACGACCCTCAACAACCTGGAAGACGGACTGAAGCCGCTCATCCTGTCCTGGGAGGGTGACGACCAGGCGATGTACCGCGGAGTCCAGGCCGAGTGGGACCAGGCCACCAAGAACATGGCACTGCTCCTCGGTGACAGCGGTGAGCTGGTCCAGAGCATCCACGACAACCACTCCCGTGACGAGCGCAGGAGCGCCGACAACTGGGGTAACGTGCGCGCTCGTTGAGACCCCCCGTCCGGATCATGGCGGGGCACGGCGCCCCGGCATGATCCGGACGGAAGGTCCCTGGGGCCGGCCGGACCACCCTTCGTCCGGTCGGCCCGTGTTCCGTCCGGTACCGAACGGCAGGAGGACGTCCCATGGCTGGTGAGAAGGCCGACGTCAAGCATTTCGACCTCAAACAGATGGAGAACTTCCGGGACAACGAGGTGCAGCCTGTCTACACCAAGGCGAAGAAGCACCGCGAGGAGGGCGAACTGCCCAACATCCGGCCGCTCGGCCATCTCGTCGACGGGCACACCACCACGGAGAACCTCGCACAGGGCCAGCAGCTCCTGCGCATCGGGAAGATGGTCACCGAGCCCCTGGTCTCGGGGCCGACGCTGGTCGAGGGCGTCCGCGCGGCGGCCGAGGCCATCGACAAGCTGCTGGGCGACCAGATGGACCTCTTCAAGGAGCTGAAGGAAGCGCTCACCGACACCATCGAAGAGGCCAACAAGACCAAGGACAAGAACCTGGACGCGATCGACGCCCAGACGCTGCTCCAGACCTTCGAAGAGGTCGACACGCTCACCAGCGGGACGACGGAGACAGAAGAGACCTGATCGCGTGGAGCGTGCGCCGGCGGTGCCTCGGCCGTCCAGCGCACGCACGTGAGAGACACCCGGCCGTCCGCCCGTAAGAAGGGGCGGTGCGCCGACGCGGACGACAACAGACCAGAAAGGGTGCCCGGTGGCCGATCGGTACGATCCCAACTCCGTCGCCAACCTCGACAAGTACGATGACGTCGGCGGTGCGTCGGCCGATACCTGGGCCACCCTGGTCACCCACATCACCGGCTATCCGGTGCCGGACCGTGCGACCGTCTTCGACACCCTGCGGTCCGACCACGGCGGCAAGCTCTTCCGGATGGACATCAAGGAGCGCAGCCTCGGCCTGCTCGTCAAGGACTCCGGATTCCTGCAGAACAAGGGCCAGGACTACGACATCTGGTTCTTCGACAGCGGCAAGAAGCGCTCCATCATGCAGGCCCGGATCGTCTTCGAGGGCCGGGTGAAGGCCGGCGAGGAGATCATCTTCGCCGGTGCCGACTCCGACGACGTCGCGAACGTCCAGGTCCGTGAAGGCAACGAGTTCACGGACTACAACAAGGACAAGATGAGCACCATCCCGCTCGCCCAGTACATGAACGGGCCGCGGGCTGCGCTTCTCTCTCTGCTGAACGGCGGCACGCAGGACGCCCGCTTCAGCAACCTGGGTGTGCACGAAGACTCCGCGGTGGACCTGAACTCCTTCAACACCACAGGGGAGTCCTTCGACTACGCGGCCAAGTTCTTCAAGGACCACGCGCCGCTGCTCAAGGACTGGGAGGACCGCTTCGGCCGGGACGACGCCAGCTGGAAGGGCGAGGCGGCGGAGGTCTTCCGCAGCCTGCTGACGAAGATCCGCGAGAACTACGACGCCTATGTCGAGACCTTCAACTCCTCGGCCGGCACGGGCAACGAGACCGCGACGGGCAACACGGTCTACTCGCGCGCGCTCTCCCTGGGCCGCTCGTACCTGGTGGACGCCGCCGACAAGCTCCTGGACGCGTGGCTGTCCTGGGCCAAGTCCTCGTACTACGACCCGCACCGGGTGCTGCGCTACGTCCTGGACGACCTCGCCCAGTGGGTGGACGCGAACAACGTCGCCAAGACCGACATCACCTCGTACACCACCCGTTACATGACGACCGTCAGCCACAGCCCGCAGGGCGGGTTCTCCCAGGTGCACCCGGAGTACGGCGACCTCACCGACATCGCCAACTGGGCGAAGGTCGGTGACAAGGCGGTCGAGATCTGGAACAAGGGCGTCGACGAGTTCCTGGTCACCCCCGCCCGGGCGGTGCAGTCGACGCTGAACAACCACTTCCTCGAACTGGGCGCGGACTTCTCCGAGAACGTGCCGAAGCCGAAGTCGACCGGCACGGCTTCGGAGGACTACCAGGAGAAGAAGCTCGAGGAGGAGAAGGAGGAGGTCAACCGGCAGAACGAGGAGAACAAGAAGTACCAGGACGAGCTGCGCGAGGAGCAGAACCGGCAGCGCGACGAGGACAAGAAGTACCAGGACGAGCTGCGCGAGGAACAGCGGCGCGAGCAGGAGGAGGCGAAGAACCTCCAGGACGAACTGCGGCTCGAGCAGAACCAGCAGCGCGACGAGGACAAGAAGTACCAGGACGAGCTGCGCGAGGAACAGCAGCGCGAGCAGGACGAGGCGAAGAACCTCCAGGACGAACTGCGGAACGAGCAGAACCAGCAGCGCGACGAGGACAAGAAGTACCAGGACGAACTGCGCGAGGAACAGCGGCGCGAGCAGGAAGAGGCCAAGCGGGAGGCCGAGGAACAGCAGAAGGCCGTGGAGGAGAGCCTCGGCGGGATCAACGATCCCGGCGCGGTCAGCCAGCAGAACCTCGGAAACCTCGACGAGCTGCTGAACGTCCCGGTCACCGAGAGCAACGGAGACCTCGGCGACCTCAACGGCCAGGGCGGCACCGACGACCTGAACAACACGATCACCGAGGAGCTCGGCAACCTCGGCGACGTGAACAACCCGGGCGGTGAGAACCAGTCCCCCACGGCAGTGGCACCACCGGTCGCCCAGAACCTCGGCAACCTCGGCAGCCTCAACAACGGTCCGGGTGGGACGAAGAACGCCACCGACGCGGCCAACGAGGCGATCGCCCGGAACCTCGGCAGTCTCGGGGACCTGAACAACGGTTCCGGTGGCTCCTTGGAGACCCCGACCGGGGGTACCACCCAGCTCGACGACAGTGGTGTGACCACCGGCTTCCCGGACGGCAGCAGTACGACGTTCGACCCGGACAGCGGTCTGTTGACCACGACGCATCCCGACGGGGCTGTCACCACGGAGAACCTGGGTGATGGTGGGCGGGTGACCAATCCGGACGGGTCGGTCACTTCGCTCGGTGACGACGGGAAGCTGACGACGACGTTCCCGGACGGCACCACGCA